>JAHEFC010000192.1 GCA_024640385.1 Sphingobacteriales bacterium | reverse complement strand
GAATCCATTAATGAAGATTTCGCAACCCGAATGATCCGTAGGTTCTTCCGGTTGCCGGTTTCATTGTTTCCGAAATCGCCGATGTAAACATATTTTTCATCCTGTGCTATATCTTCCCAATCCGTGTTCAATACATTGCTGATCTTAATTCTTCGGGTAACCTTTCCCGTTGTATCCATTTCGAACAATGACGCGTCATTGCCCCCATCATTATGGATCCAGATCTTGTTGTTCCAGAAGATCATGCCGGAGTTTTCCGCCAGTCCCTTGGGTAGACTGAATTTCAAGGTAGCATTCAGCTTGACATTGGGATAAATGCATGTTCCATTGTTGACCTTCGCTGTTGGATCAAAATTGGTTGCGGCCGGATCTGTGCAGCCCGATCGCGCTTTCAGGCCCGTAATACTGTTCAAAACTAATACCGATACGATCAGGATCTTCATCATGGCTTGAATACGGTTTTACCTGTCATCACTTTTTCTATCATCTTCCTGTTCATCAGTTCAGGTCTTTTCCCGCCTTCTGCAAACATTTTTGCCTGGTCGTCGTAATGCCTACTCATGAAATATCCAGATTCACCGGTAGGATTAACACTGAACCCTGTTGAAGGATCCGAGAAATCAATGATACGGCGCAAAGCAGGTCCTGCATTAACCGGGTACCTTCCCGTTGAATCCAACGTAAATGATGTGTTGTTGATGGTTTCGCGCCCACCGGGAATGGGCAGGGGACCTACATTGAAATATTTTCCTACCAGTGGCAGAATGCCAAGCGGATGTTTATGGGTGATGGTATGTACACGCTTCCATTCCCATTTGCTCATATCGATTCCCAGGTCTTTTTCCAGCCAGCTAACTGCCGCATTGAGCGACTTGGTCATGATCTGGCCACGGGTCTCTTTTGTTGCAGTATGTACATCGTCCCACCATAGTGAGCGATCATTCTTACAAAATGCTGCAATATTCCTTCGAAGGCTATAAGTGTTTTGAAGTGCCACAGATAATTCTTTTCCTAACTCATCATCAAATGCATTATGCAGTGCCTCATATACAAAACGATAGTAGATCGCTGGCTCCGTGTTTTCAAAGCCATGTGATCCATCCCATTTCATCAGCAATTCATAAGCCTGCTTTGCAGCAGCACTGAGTGCATTTTTGTCAACTGATGATAGCATATTGCGGACAAGGGTTGCATGGGAGCTGGCTTTGACATCATTTATCATCACCCTGCTGTCAGCTTCCGTCCAGTCAGATTTATCATTAAACAATAATTCCTCTATTCTTTCTGCCCTGTCCGACGGCACATAATATCCCGGGATCAGTCCATAACCCATATCAGCGGGTTGATTATTAGCCGTATATAAAACACCACGCGCCGGATTGACAATATGCGGGTTCTGCGAGAAATCGTACCAGCCCAGGATCTCATCATTGCCCGATGCCCCGTCCAGTATACGCTGCGGATCAGTGTGGGTAGGACGAATAGGCAGTTTAGCTGTTGCCCACCAGGCGATATTCCCTGCTGTATCAGCCCACATGATGTTCAATCCAGGTGCAACCAGTGGTGCAACGGCTTTAGCTGCATCATTCACATCTCGGGCATGGGCCAGATCATAAAATCCTTTCAGATGATGTGATGGGAACTGATAAAAAGTCCACCAGAAAGCGATCGGGTCTTTTATGCTATCCGTTTCATCAAGCACCCCATTCAGTAAATAACCATGCCTTGAACTTTTGACATCCAATGCAAGATCCGGTTCGCCTTTCACTTTGATCGTTTCTTTCCTGATATGGATATCTTCCCAATGGTCTTTGAACCAAACCTGCCCCGCATTAGCAGGATTAGATTTCTCGCGATACATATCCGCATCATCGTTCTCAAACATCGTGATGCCCCAGCCACCATATGCTGTATGTCCTAATGCTGGCACTGGTGTGCCGGCGAGGAAATTGCCATAGATTGAAAAACCAGGACATTCCAAATGCGCTTCATACCATACCGATGGTTGTGCATATTGTATATGCGTATCGTTCGAGAGAATGGGTTTGCCCGATTTTGTTTTCTTTCCTGATATCACCCATCCGTTAGAGCCCTCATAAGTAGGATAGGGCAATGACTCTTCAATTTTAGTTACCGCTTTGGATATGCTGGTCAGCCACTGGGTGCTGGTATCAGGTTCACTCTTCATTACGGGTAGGCGATATAAACTATCCGGCCATTGACTCATCACATCCTGATAATATTGCTGCCCCAGTTTATTGTATACCGCAGTAGCTACCGGTTCAATCTTGAATGTGGCCAGGAAAGAATACCCGATATAACTCATGATGATCTGCATGTCTTCTTCCTCAAACGGTGTTTTCGGAATGCCGGCCAATGTGAATTCGATAGGCGTTTTACCAGTGCTGATATAGTGGTTGAGTCCTTTTAAATAATTCTTGGCAGCCTTCACATAAGGAAGTGTCGAATCCCTGTATAAACTGTCTATGGTTTTTCTTGCGTGCTCCCTGAAACTGAGGGTTCGGAAAAACTTGTCAGACTTCAGCGCCTTTTCTCCAAACAGTTCTGCCAACCTGCCATCGGCAAGCCTTCTCAGGATCTCCATCTGGAAAAGCCTGTCTTGCGCATGTACATACCCGAAAGCATAAAACAGGTCATCTTCATTGGCCGCATAAATATGGGGGATGCCATAGTCATCATATAATACCTCTACCTTATCTTTCAGTCCGGGCAATTGCAGTTCAGCGTTATAGTCGGGTTTAAGATATTGCAGGTAGAAAAAAACACCCGCTGCTGCCAGTACAATCAATAGTAACACAATGGCCAGAAAACGTTTCAGGATACCCATATGTATATGAAAATAGGGTTGAAAATATATAAATAAAGTCATTAAGCATTTCCTAACTTAAACTATGAAGCAGTCTTATCTTCCATTGTTCGTCATGTTGTTGATTTTCATTGCCATGGGATGCAACAACCCCGATAAAAAAGCCGCTCATACCGCCCCTGAATATGCGAAAGGAAGTTTTGGGTATGATGTCGAGTTTTTACGCCAGTATCATAAAGACCTACTGCTGCTGGGTACAGATACGGCGGGTCCGCAGCTTCTGATAGCGCCGGGCTACCAGGGCAGGGTGATGACCAGCTCGGCAGAAGGTTTGGCCGGCGGAAGTTTTGGCTGGATCAACCACGATTTGATCAGTTCAGGAAAACTGGAGCCTCACATGAATGCATTTGGCGGTGAAGAAAGGATCTGGCTGGGCCCTGAAGGCGGACAATTCTCATTCTTTTTTAAGAAAAGTGTCCCGTTCAATTTTGAGAACTGGTTTGTGCCCAAAGAGATGGATACCGAACCTTATGACGTGAAATATTCAGATGCCAATGAGGCGGTTTTTGAAAAAAGAATGGCGCTGACAAATTATTCAGGCACCCTGTTCACCATGAAAATACAACGCAGGGTGAGATTGTTATCTAACTCATCCATAGATAGTATCATCGGCATGGCGCTTCCTGCCGGCGTTAAGACCGTGGGTTTTGAAACGGATAACAGCATCACCAACCTGGGGCAGCTACCCTGGACAAAAAAATCCGGCATGCCTTCTATCTGGATTCTCAGCATGTTGAATGCTTCACCATCTACTACAGTAGTGGTCCCTTATAAACAAGGTGACTCATCCAGCTTAGGTAAAATATTGACCGATGATTATTTCGGAAAAGTTCCTGCCGACAGGTTGAAAGTGGACAGCGGCCTGATCCGATTCAGTGCCGATGGCAATTACAGAAGCAAGATCGGCGTGGCGCCGAAACGGGCCATACCCTTTGTGGGCAGTTATGATGCCGGGCAGGGTGTTCTCACCATTGCCAGGTTCTCACTTCCTGCCAATGCAGCGGACTATGTCAATTCATTATGGAAACTGCAGGACAATCCGTTTTCAGGTGATGCCGTGAATGCCTATAACGATGGGCCCGTAGATGGCAAGCAGATGGGGAAATTTTATGAGATCGAAAGTTCATCACCCGCCGCGGCGCTGGATCCCGGCATGAGCCCGGGGCATAAACATGTAACCATACATATCAAGGGCAGCAAAGAAGCCCTTGATCCCATTGCCCGTAAGATCTTTGGAGCAGGACTGGATAGATTCAAATTCAATTAAGGCTTTTATGATCCGATATATTGCTGTTGTTGTAATGATCTTTCTATGCGCCTGTGGAACTGATCAAAAAAAAATGAAAGATGAAGAATGGCGCCTCTATGGAAATGATGGCAATAAAAGATTTTCTTCTGCTTTTCAGATCACTGTAGAGAACGTATCCAAACTGCAACCCGCCTGGGAATTCTCCACCGGCGATACCGATCCCCGCAACAATCTGCAGTTGCAATGTCATCCCATCATGGTAAATGGTAAACTCTATGTGACTTCAGGCAGAGGTAAGGTCTATGCACTGGATGCCATAACTGGTGAGCAGATCTGGAGTTTCGATGCGCTGAGAGATTCAACAGCCAGCGAGATCAACAGAGGCGTGGTGTATTGGGAAGATGGGAAAGCCAATAACAGGCGCATATTTTTCAGCGCCCGTGAAGATCTTTTTGCTTTGGATGCAGATAATGGTTCGGTGATCAAAAGTTTTGGCGACAGCGGTCGCATTGATCTGCGCAAGAACCTCGACCGTGAGGATACTACACTTTCCGTAGTGGCCACTACGCCTGGTGTTATCTATAAGGATCTCCTGATCATAGGAGGGCGGGTGTCGGAAGGACCGGGAAAAGGAGCCCCAGGACATATACGCGCCTTTAATGTGTTAACGGGGAAAAGGGAATGGATCTTTCATACCATACCGCACCCCGGAGAATATGGATACGAAACCTGGCCAAAAGATGCCTGGAAATATGCAGGCGGTGCCAATGCCTGGACGGGCATGACGGTGGATGCTGAAAGAGGAACTGTATTTGTTCCCCTGGGTTCTCCATCATTTGATTTTTATGGTGGCGATAGAAAGGGCATGAATCTGTTTGGCAACTGTCTGCTGGCATTAGATGCAGCCACAGGAAAAAGAAAATGGCATTTCCAGACCGTGCATCATGATATATGGGATCGCGATCTGCCTTCACCTCCGGTATTGATTCGCGTAAAGAAAGATGGGAAGATGATCGATGCAGTGGCGCAGGTCACGAAAACAGGATTTGTATATGTGTTCAACAGGGATACGGGTGAGTCCTTGTTCCCGATAGAAGAAAGACCTGTACCTCCATCTTCTTTACCTGGAGAACAAGCCTGGCCCACGCAGCCTTATCCTACAAAGCCCGTACCATTTGTACGACAACTGTTCACCGACCAGGACATCAGTAACCTCGATTCAAACACAAGGGCCTATGTCAGCAATCGCTTACAAACGGTTCGCCGCGCGCATATGTTTGAACCCCCATCAACAGAAGGCACAGTAATACTCCCCGGATTTGATGGCGGTGGTGAATGGGGAGGCGCTGCATTTGATGAGCAAACCGGAACCCTTTATGTGAATGGAAATGAAATGGCCTGGATCCTTACCATGTTTCCCCGTTCACAGGGTTGGCAAGGTGCAGGCAGAACCGTATACCTCAATAACTGCGCCGGCTGTCATGGCCCTGAACTGAAAGGAGCACCCCCGGCCTTTCCTTCCCTGGATACCATTGTGCCGAGGTTAGACAGCAGCGCTATTGCAGCGATCCTCAATAATGGCCGGGGGAGGATGAATGCGTTCAAGCACCTGCCCGACTACCAGAAAAAAGATGTGATCAATTACCTGCTGAAGAAAGAAAAAACACAATTAAGTCAGGGTCATCGCCAGCCGATAGTGAAGAACGATGAACAACTGCAAGATTACCTCAGCACCGGGTATCACCGGTTCTTTGATGATAAAGGTTATCCTGCACTTACACCGCCCTGGGGTACACTCAATGCCATTGATCTGAATGAAGGAAAAATTCTTTGGAAAGTTCCGCTTGGTGAACTGAAAGAACTAACGGCAAAGGGTATCCCACCAACAGGAACAGAGAATTACGGAGGGCCCTTGATCACGGCCTCAGGTGTACTCTTCATAGCTGCCAGTAAAGATGAAAAATTCAGGGCCTTTAATATGAAGACCGGAAAAATACTTTGGGAATACCAGCTTCCTGCTGGAGGTTATGCCACGCCCACCACTTATGTGCTGAACGGGAAACAATATGTGGTGATCGCAGCAGGTGGTGGTAAGATGGGAACGAAATCAGGAAATAAATACCTGGCATTTGCCTTGCCAGAAAACAATTGATATGAAGAACTGCATCGTTTTAATACTGTTGACCATTTGCGGATTTGTGAATGCCCAGGACAACATGTTGTGGTATACCAGTCCTGCTAAAGCCTGGAATAATGCCCTGCCGCTTGGAAATGGACGAATGGGGGCTATGGTTTTCGGCAATCCGAACACCGAAAGAATTCAACTGAATGAAGAATCTCTTTGGGCTGGAACCCGGGTGAATGATTTGAACCCCGGCAGTAAAGAACACCTGAAAGAGATCCAACAATTGTTGCTGCAGGGCAGGAACCAGGAAGCCTACCAGCTCACTAAAAAACATATGCTCGGCATTCCTCCTGCCTTGAGAAGTTATCAAACCCTGGGAGATCTGTTCATTGACTGGGACAGCAGTGCGGTGGAAGAATATACCCGCAAACTCGATCTTTCTACCGCCTTACATACTACCACGTATAAACGAAATGGGGCAGTGATCACTGAAACCGTATTTATCTCGGCGCCGGATGATATCATGGTAGTGCATATCAAGAGTTCAGCAGGACCAACCCTGAACGGACGGATCAGGCTGCAACGTGAAAAGGATGCCCTGGTCAGGGCCAATGGCAACAGCCTTATCATGGAAGGACAGATTGTAGACACCGGCGAAGTGGCGCAGAGGGGACCTGCCGGGGCGCATATTCGGTTTGCTGCCATGGCCTATGTTGACCTTACCAACGGTACCGTCAAAACAGAGAATAACCAATTAGTAGTGAAAGGCGCATCGGAGATACTGCTGACTTTTACAGCCAAAACAGATTATAATATCAGCAAGCTGAGTCATGATCCTGCCATTCAACCGTTGGACAGCTGTGTCAACATCCTGAAGAAGACCAGGCTGAAAACCATTTCTTATTCATCCTTATTGAATAAGCACCTGGCAGAGTACAGGCCTTTATTTGCCAAAGCATCATTCACCCTTGGTGAACCG
>JAHEFC010000191.1 GCA_024640385.1 Sphingobacteriales bacterium | reverse complement strand
ATCTTTCAACAAGGCCACTGCTGCCCGGAATGCAATGAAGTCGCCGAGCTTGCTCATATCAATACCATAGCAATCGGGATAACGGATCTGCGGAGCTGATGAAATGATGAGGATCTTTTTGGGCCTGAGCCTTGAAAGCATCCTAACAATGCTCTCTTTCAGGGTGGTGCCCCTTACGATAGAATCGTCGATCACAACCAGAGTATCTTCATCTCTTCTCACAGTGCCGTATGTAATATCATACACGTGCTGCACCATTTCTGAACGGTTCGAATCTTCCGTAATGAAAGTGCGCATCTTGACGTCCTTGATCGCCACTTTCTCTACCCTGATTCTGCGGTTGATCATCTCCGCCAGTTTCTCTTCGTCAAAATCCTTGTCCCAGGCCATGATCCGCTGGATCTTGATCTTGTTCAGAAAATCCTCCATTCCTTTGAGCAGACCGTAGAACGCAGTTTCTGCCGTGTTTGGGATGAAAGAGAAGATGGTATTCTTGAGATCATTATTGATAGCCTTCAGCACCATAGGACTAAGATGGTAGCCGAGCGCAATTCTTTCCCTGTAGATCTTTTCATCACTGCCCCTGGAGAAATATATCCTTTCAAAGCTGCAGGCCCTTCTTTCTTTCGGTTCAAGTATCTGTTCAATAGTATATGCTCCATCGGCTTTTACTATCAGGGCCTGGCCCGGCATGAGTTCCAGCACTTCATTCTCACCCACATTGAATGTTGTTCTGATCGCTGCGCGTTCCGATGCAGCTACAAAGATCTCATCATTGATAAAATAATACGAGGGCCTGATGCCATGCGGATCCCTGATCACAAATGAATCCCCGTTACCCAGCAATCCGCCCACGTGGTAGCCTCCATCAAACAGGCTGAAAGATTTTTTCAGGATGTTCGTCACTGAGATGTTACCGGGGCTGAACGTATCTTCCTTGACCTGGAAATGATGCACCACTTCCATCATGGCAGCCAGATCGCTCTGCTTCTGGAAAACGCCGGGATCTATATTGATCAGTGAAAAAAGTTCTTCTGTATTGACAAGATTGAAGTTCCCTGCCAGCGCAAGGTTACGGGCGGGGATGATATCTTTTTTGATAAAGGGATGGCAGAATTCCACATTGTTCTTGCCCTGGGTTCCGTAACGAAGATGGCCCAGCATCAACTCACCCATAAAAGGCAAATGGCCTTTAAGCAGGCCGGGATGTTTCCTGATCTCAGGCTGGTATTTTTCCAGTTCAGTGATCTCTTTACCAATGGTCTGGAACAGGTCGGCTATTGCCTGGGTGGCGATACTCCTGTGCCTGTACAAATAGGGATACCCTGGTTCTGTATTCAGTTTCATGGTAGCCAGTCCGGCGCCGTCCTGCCCCCTGTTATGCTGCTTCTCCATGAGGAGATACAGTTTATTCAGGCCGAATAGTGCCGTACCATATTTCTGCTGGTAGTAGGAAAAAGGCTTACGAAGACGGATGAATGCTAAACCGCATTCATGTTTGATTGCATCACTCATGGATGGGAGGTGAAGCGCAAAGTTAGAATAATCAAATCAAAAGGAAAGGCAAATTTGATGGTTATTGAGGTATTTTAAAAGGTTGCAGATTCCTTTAACAGGTTGCAGGTTCTAGAAAATTATATGTGCTGCAACCTGTGGCCTGCTAAAGCAACCTGCAACCTGCAACCTGTTACCTGCAACCTGCTACTGCCCTGCTGTCTTGGGTGCAGTATTGGGAAAAGTATTCCGTATAGACTCGCAAGCTGTATACTCAGGATCGACCATCACGTAGTAAGTCGGGAGTTTGGTTTTAAACCATTTTTCTACTGCAATATTCCTTTTCTCCTCAATGGCTCTTTGGGCGATCTTATTATAATCATCTTTCAGATTCTCCCGATGGGGTTCAGTTTTACTCTGAACAACAACCAGCCTTACACCTTTTTTGCCACTAGGGTCAGTATACGATAAGGGAGGTGAATATTCTCCCACCTGTAATTTGTTCAGATCTTTTACCAGGTCCTTATCCAGTTCATCAATGGTAACCGTGGTGCCGGAAGCGCCCGAGATCAGTCCGGCAGTGAACTTGCTGCCTTCATCTTCACTGTATTTGTCAACTGCTTCTCCAAAAGAAAGTGTTCCCGCAATGAGCCTGGATCTGATACTATCCAGTTTTGATTTCGACTGGTCGATCTCAGTTTGGGTCACTTCGGGTATTCTGAGAATATGCCTGATCACCGCATCATCTCCATTGCGGCTCACCATCTGAATAATATGATATCCGAATTTACTTTTTACAACTGAAGACACCTGCCCTTCTTTCAATCTGAACGCCGCGTTCTTGAAATCCGGGTCCCACTGTTTTTCGTTCTTATTGATCTCGTAGCGGCCGCCATTCTGTTTTGAGCCCGGGTCTTCGGAATAAAGCCTGGCGTAGTTCTCGAACGACTTACCGCTCTCGATCTGCTTTTTATAGTCGTTTAATTCGTCGATCGCAAATTTTTCGAGATCCCGCCCCGCCTTGGGAAACAGGATGATCTGACCAACGGTCAACTCGGTTTCGTAAAACCTTAAACTGTCTTTAGGAACTTTATCGAAATAGGCTTTTACTTCCTGTGGAGTGATCTTGACATTCTCAACAATTTTAGCGCGCATGGCATCGGCAAGCCTTCTCTCCTTTACTGACTGCCTGAAGTCTTCTTTCATCTGGAAGATCGTTCTTCCTGCCACTTGCTCCACGGCTTCCTTACCACCGAATTCCATGATAAAATACCTGATCCTCTGGTCCAGTTCAGCGTTGATATCATCTTCACTTACCGGTAATGAGTCTTTCTCAGCCTACAACACCAGCGCTTTATCCATCAGCATGCGCTCCAGGAGCACACATTCAGCATTCTCCGGAATTTCACCTCCCCTGCGTTGAATATCTTCAATATAATTGGTAAGGTCTGATTTCAGCACGATCTTATCTCCCAATATACCCGCGATCTTGTCCACAAGTACTTTGGCAGACTGCGCATCTGCTATCTGCAGAAAACACAGGGAAACCAGGAAAAGAATAAACTTACGCATAGCCAAAGGAAACTAATTTGATTCTAATGAAAACCTAAAATTCAGGCGAGAGGTGAGAGGCGACAGGCCAGAGAAGAATTGCTTTCGCCTTTCGCCTATCGCCTGCTGCCTTTACTATAATGTACGCTTCACTTCTTCTTCCTCAAACGCCTCAATAATATCACCTACTTTAATGTCGGAGTAGTTTTTAACCGTAAGGCCGCACTCCATATTTGAAGCCACTTCCTTCACATCATCTTTGAAACGCTTCAGGCTACCGAGTTCAGCCGCCTGGCCTTCACCCTTGGGATATTCCACAATGCCGTCCCTGATCACGCGGATCTTGCTGTTACGGAGGATCTTTCCATCCAGTACATAACAACCGGCAACAGTGGCTTTATCAAATTTGTACACTTCCCTCACTTCTACGTTGGCAACGATCTTCTCCTGGATCTTCGGCTCAAGCATACCTTCCATCGCACTCTTGATCTCTTCGATCGCATTGTAGATGATAGAGTACAGCTTGATCTCCACACCTTCTGTTACTGCAAGCTTGCTTGCATTGCCGGAAGGCCTTACGTTAAATCCAAGGATGATGGCATCTGATGCCGTTGCCAGCAGCACATCACTTTCCGTGATGGCGCCCACACCTTTATGAACAACCGCTACGGCGATCTCTTCAGTAGACAATTTCTGCAATGAATCACTCAGGGCTTCAACGGAACCATCCACGTCACCTTTGATGATGATGTTAAGCTGCTTGAAGTTTCCGAGCGCCAAACGGCGGCCGATCTCATCCAGCGTAATATGCTTTTTGGTACGGATACCCTGTTCGCGAAGGATCTGGGCACGACGGCTGGCCACTTCTTTGGCTTCAGCTTCATCTTCATATACCTTGAACTTCTCACCGGCCTGGGGAGCGCCGTTCAATCCCAGGATCAACACGGGAGCACTTGGTCCGGCTTCATCTTCTTTCTTGTTTCTTTCATTGAACATGGCTTTTACACGTCCATAGTGCTGACCACTCACCACAATATCACCCATCTTCAGTGTTCCGTTCTGCACCAGCACGGTGGCCACATAACCACGTCCTTTATCCAATGTAGCTTCCACTACGGTTCCATTGGCTTCCTTGTCAGGATTGGCTTTCAGGTTCAGCAATTCCGCCTCCAATAATATTTTCTCCAGCAACAGGTCAACATTCAGACCTTTTTTGGCCGACAATTCCTGGCTCTGGTATTTACCACCCCACTCTTCCACCAGCAGGTTCATCCCCGCCAGTTGCTCATAGATCTTCTGGGGGTTGGCCCCGTCTTTATCGATCTTGTTGATGGCAAAGATCATCGGCACACCCGCTGCCTGGGCGTGACTGATGGCCTCCTTGGTCTGAGGCATTACCGCATCGTCTGCCGCTATCACGATCACCGCGATATCCGTGATCTTGGCACCACGTGCACGCATAGCCGTAAATGCTTCGTGACCCGGCGTATCAAGGAAGGTGATCGATTTGCCGGATGGAAGATCCACCTGGTAAGCACCTATGTGCTGGGTGATACCGCCGGCCTCACCCGCAACCACGGTTGTATTTCGGATATAGTCGAGCAAAGATGTTTTACCATGGTCTACGTGACCCATGATGGTTACGATAGGCGAACGTGGATGTATGTTTTCTTCTTCATCTTCATCAGCCACATCTTCCATTTCCATCTGCTTCTCCATGTCGATGAACTCCACTTCGTACCCGAATTCACCGGCAACCAGTTCGATCACCTCCGCGTCAAGACGCTGGTTGATCGATACCATGATGCCCAGGCTCATACATTTCCCGATCACTTCTGCAAAGCTTGCATCCATCAGGGAAGCAAGTTCACTTACGCTGATGAATTCCGTTACCTGCAGTTTGTTATCTTCTCCGGCTTCGCCCATGGATTCCGCCATCTCGTCGCGCTTGGCACGGCGGTATTTGGCCTTAAGGCTCTTGCCCCTGCCTGCGGAACCAGCCAGTTTGGCCTGGGTCTGGCGGATCTTTTCCTGTATTTCTTTCTCGTCGATCTCTTTGGGTTCGCGTTTCTTCTCGGCCCTGAATCTTGATGCCTGTGACGCTCTTTGCTGGCCACCGCCGGCAGGCCTTTGCTGGCCTCCCTGGCTGCCACCGCCCTGCCCTTTGAGGGTAGGCTTGAACTGGCTTCCGCCACCACCACCTGCAGCTGACTGCTGGCCTTTCTTCTCGATGGGAATACGCTTGCGCTTACGCTTTTCGTCGAGTGCGCGGTTGGATATCTCTTTTTCAACAGGAAGTTCGATCCTCCCGATGATCTTGGGACCTTCGAGTTCAGGTGCTTCGATCTTCATTTTATCCGGCAGCAATTCTTTCACTTCTTCTTCTGCCTCAGCTTCTTCGATTAGTGCTTCCGGAGCTATTGGTTCAACCGGCTCTGGTTCCAGCTTCACCTCTTCAACTTTCTCTGCTTTGGCCTTTTTCTTTGGCCTGGTTGAAGAATCGATAGCGTCCAGATCGATCTTATCTAAAATTTTCGGGCCCTCAACTACGGGCACCTCAATGATCGCTTTTTCAGGAACAACCGCTTCCGGTTGAGGTATTTCAGCAGCAGGCTCCTCCACAGCAACAACAACGGGCTCAGGTGTTTCCACAACTGCCGCAGGAGCTGGTGCCGGTGCTTCTTTCTCTGCTTTTTTCTTAGTGTCCTTTTTGAACAGGATCTCCTCTTCGTCTTTCTTCTTCTTACCTTCAATAATGTTCCCTTTAGGGATCTCGATCTGATCGCTCTTCATTTTTGCAGCCTTATCAGAAGAGAACTCAAGCTGAAGGGAGCGATACATATCTTCTGAAAGCTTTGATGTGGGCTTCAGATCGTCCTTATTAAATCCTTTCCCTACCAAAAAGTCTACAAGGGTGTCTTTACCAATGTTAAACTCCTTGGCAGCGGCCATTAAACGCGGTGTGTTGATCTCTGACATTTAAACCTTTATCTATTTACAATTCCGGATAAGGGATTCCGTATTCCGGATTCCGAATTCCGTATTCATTTCCATTTTCTGAATTCGGAATCCGGAATCCGGAATCCGGAATTCAATTATTCCTTTTCAAATTCCGCCTGGAGCACCTTCCTCACTTCCGCAATGGTCTCTTTTTCCAGGTCAGTACGCCTTTCCAGCTCATCTAATGACAAGTCAAGTACGCTTCTCGCTGTATCACAACCGATCCTTTTTAATTCATCGATCACCCATGCTTCGATCTCATCTGAGAATTCGTCGAGGTCGATATCGTACTCATCCATCTCACCTTCAGTGTCGCGGTATACATCTATATTATATCCTGTCAGTTCTTCCGCGAGTTTGATATTCACTCCACGCTTACCGATAGCCAGTGAAACCTGTTCAGGCGATACAAAAACCTCCGCGGTCTTATTCTCCTGGTCAAGGTTCATCCTGCTGATCTTGGCAGGTGTCAAACCACGCTGTATAAGAAGCTGAACGTTGTTGGTCCAGTTGATCACGTCGATGTTCTCGTTCTTCAATTCCCTCACAATACCATGGATACGGCTGCCCTTCATACCTACGCAGGCGCCCACCGGATCGATCCTGTCGTCATAACTCTCCACAGCAACTTTTGCCCTTTCACCCGGCTCACGGACGATCTTGCGGATCACGATCAGTCCATCAAATATCTCAGGTACTTCGATCTCAAGCAATTTAGCGAGGAAAGAAGGATGGGTGCGTGAAAGTATGATTACGGGACTATTATTTTTCATCTCCACTTTCTTGATCACCGCCCTGATATTCTCTCCTTTTTTGAAATAATCAGAAGGGATCTGCTCAGATTTGGGAAGAATGAGCTCATTGCCATCTTCATCCAGCAGCAACACTTCTTTTTTCCAAACCTGGTATATTTCTGCACTGATGATCTCGCCCATGCGGTCACCATATTTCTTTACAAGATGGCTCTTCTTCAGGTCACTGATACGGCTGGCGAGTGTCTGCTTGGCAGCCAGAATAGCGCGACGGCCGAAGTCCATGATGTCCACCTCTTCATAGAGGTCTTCACCCACTTCAAAGTCGGGCTCAATTTTGGTGGCTTCTGAATAGGCGATCTCTGCCAGGGGATTTTCCACTGCTCCGTCTTCCACAATCGTCCTTCTCCTGACGATCTCGAGGTCACCTTTCTCGGTATTCACGATCACGTCGAAATTCTCGTCTGAACCATATTTTTTCCTGAGCAATGTTTTAAAAACATCCTCTAACACTTTCATCAGTGTGGG
>JAHEFC010000516.1 GCA_024640385.1 Sphingobacteriales bacterium | reverse complement strand
GCAAAAGAACCCCGCCAGGAATAGCGGGGTTGGACATGCAAGGGCATTTGCCCCTAACCAAACACCTATAACCATCAGGTATTCAACAAACCTGATTTCTTCAGCAACTTCCGGTTCTCCCGGTAATGCATGAATTTGTACACCAGCGCATACATCGCAGGTAGTATTAATAAAGTGAGAATGGTAGATGTAACAAGTCCTCCGATCACCACCCTGGCGAGTGGCTTCTGGGTTTCACTCCCAATGCCTGTGGCCACCGCTGCAGGTAGCAGGCCAATAGCAGCCATCAATGCAGTCATTACCACGGGCCTCACACGGCTGATCACACCCTCTTTGATCGCCTTATCCAGGTGCAATCCATTTTCAAGATTTTTTCGGAACACGCTGATGAGGATCACACCATTCTGAATACAGACGCCAAACAAGGCAATAAAGCCGATGCCGGCACTGATACTGAAATTCATCCTGGTGATATGAAGTGCGAGGATCCCACCGATCAATGCAAATGGTACATTCAGGATGGTCAGAGTAGCATCTTTGATGTTGCCAAAAGTCATGAACAGGATCAGGAAGATCACCAGCAGGCAGATCGGCACCACCCGGCTCAGTGTTTCATTGGCCCTTTGCTGGTTCTCGAATTCGCCGTTCCAGGTGGTTCTATAGCCCCTTGGAAATTTTACTTGGGCGTTGACTTTACTCTGCGCTTCGGCAATAGTACTGCCAAGATCCCGCTCCCTAACCGAGAACTTAACTGCTATATATCTTGCATTGTTGTCACGATAAATAAACGCAGGACCCGTTAGTGTTTGCATGGTAGCGATCTCTTTTAACGGGATCTTGGATCCGTCATCAGTAGGTACCATTACCCTCTCGATCGCATCCTGGGTACTCCGGTATTCTTTCTTATATCGTAAACGAACATCGAATTTTCTCTCATCTTCATATAACTCTGTTGCAGCTTTCCCTCCTATGGCCATCTCAATGGCGGCATTGGCATCTGCAGTATTCACTCCGTACAGTGCCATTTTCTGCTGGTCAAGCTGGATCCTGAACTCAGGCTGTCCAAGGTTCTTGAGAATGCCAAGATCCTGTATGCCCCGTACGTTCTCCAGGTTCCGGTATACCTCTTTACTCAGGCTGTCCAGTGTATTGAAATCAGAACCGAAGATCTTTACAGCTAATGCCGCGTTCACACCGGCTACAGCCTCTTCCACGTTATCCCTGATGGGTTGGGAATAATTCAGTACCAGGCCGGGGATCACATTCAGTTTCCTGTCCATATCATCGATCAGTTCTTCTTCACTGATCTTCTGCGTCCATTCTTTTTTAGGCTTCAGGTCTACCTGGATCTGCACGTTGAAAAATCCTTTAGGATCCGTACCATCATTGGTACGTCCGATCTGAGACAGCACCTGTTTTACTTCCGGGAATGAACTTAGGATATTGATCATCTTCTGGGAAACACTGTCCGCCTCATTCAGCGAAACACTCATAGGCAACTCGGCCTCCACCCACAATGCTCCTTCATTCAGTTCAGGAAGAAATTCAGTACCCAAGAATTTTACGGAGAAGAAGCTTAATATCATGAAGGAAAATGCGATCACCACACTTTTCTTCTGGTTGGCATATACAATATCCAGCATCCGCTTTACTCCATTTTCAATAAAGCTGACCAATGGATTATGCTTCTCCCTTACATTCTTTCTTAATAAAATACTGGACAGTGCCGGCACCAGGGTCAACGTGAAGATCAACGCACCCAGCAGGGCAAAACCCAATGTGTAAGCCAACGGGGAGAACATCTTACCCTCTACTTTCTGAAAAGCGAATATGGGAACCAGGCAGGTCAGTATGATCACCTTGGAGAAGAAGATCGCCTTGCCCATTTCTGTTCCGGTGGCTTTGAACAATCCCAGCTTGGCCAGCTTGTTGAACCTGGGCATCCCAACTTCTTTTGCCTTATGATCCAGCGCCACAAACAAGCCCTCAACCATAACCACTGCGCCATCGATGATGATTCCAAAATCTATGGCACCCATTGACAGGAGGTTGGCACTCATGCCTTTGATCCTCATCAGCATGAATGCAAAAAGCAGGGATAGGGGAATGATGATGGCAACTGTAAGGGTGGTTCTCCAATCGGCCATGAAAATGAGTACGATCACGGTAACAAGCACAATGCCCTCGAAGAGATTATGCAGCACTGTTTCCTGTGCAAAATCCATCAGGTTGGTACGGTCGTAAAATGTATCGATCTTAACGTCTTTCGGCAGTATGTTTTCATTCAGGTCTTTGACCTTCTCCCTGACCCTTTCCAATACCTCGCTGGGGTTCTCCCCTTTCCGCATCACTACAATACCTTCGATCACATCGGGCTGGTCCCTGTCCCTCGACACCTTACCCAGGCGAGGCTTCCCGCTTTCCACAACGTCAGCAATATTTCCAACAAGCAGGGGAACCCCGTTACGCTTGTCAATGAAGATATTCCTGATGTCATCGATATTCTTCAGTATCCCTATGCCCCTGACCACATAGCTCTGACCATTACGTTCTATTACATCTCCGCCAACGTTGATATTGCTTTTCTGTATGGCATTATACACGTCCAACGAGGTGAGATCATATTTGGTGAGCAGATCCGGATTCACACTCACTTCAAATATCTTTTCCTCACCTCCAAAACTGTTTACATCAGCCACTCCGGGAACACTCTTAAATGCCCTGTCCAACACCCAATTCTGTATCGTTGTCA
>JAHEFC010000190.1:4082-7346 GCA_024640385.1 Sphingobacteriales bacterium | reverse complement strand
TTGGGCAAATAACTGGACCGACGCGGAAAGGAGAAAACAGATGGCAAAAAACTTGATTTTTTTCATATGTTATAATTAGCACTAATTTAGAAGGGTAAACGGAAGTATAGATGAAAATAATGATAATTAATGGCCCAAATTTAAACCTGTTGGGAATACGGGAACCAGATGTTTATGGAAAACAGGGATTTGACGTTTATATAGCAGATCTGAAACAAAAATATCCTTCTGTAGAGATCGATTATTTTCAGTCAAACATCGAAGGTGAACTGGTCACAGCTCTTCAGCAGGCTGGATTCAGTTATGATGGCATTATCATGAACCCCGGTGGCTACACCCATACATCTGTTGCCATTGGAGATGCCATTGCGGCAATAAAATCTCCCGTTGTGGAAGTGCATATTTCAAATGTCCATGCCCGGGAAGATTTCCGGAAGCTTTCACACATATCTGCCAAAGCCAAAGGCACGATCAGCGGTCTGGGCTTAAAGGGATATGAACTGGCATTGATATATTTTGTAAACCCCTGATTCGCAGGTTGCAGGTTACAGGTGGCAGGTTGCACAGAGAAAATCTACTGAAACGGTTATTTGAGATTCGGCTGTTTCGGCTTTTTTAAGGTAAATACTCTGGCAATATTGAATCCGAAATGTATATCTCCATCCTGCCAACGGCCATTGGTTTTAGTGATATATTGATTCTCTGCTATGCCTGTTGAATTGGTAAAGATGAGTTGGAAAACGTGCCCCCCTGTTTCTATGTCTATGCCCAGGCTTAATGCATTTTCGCTGCCCTCAAGTTTATAACCGGGGATCTGGTAGTAATACTCCACGTTGACGCTTACGCGCTTTGACAGTTTTTGCCTTGCACCTATACCCACTGAAAGCAGGTCATTTGGGTCAGTTGCTTTGGGTACCAGGTTATAATGGACAAGGGTGGGAGAAATCTGAAGCGAAAAACCCTCGCTGAATTTTCTTGCGGCGATGAGCTGGAATACGTAATTGAACCGGGATGAAGTGTAATTTTCTCGGGCGGTATCGGCCCATTTAAGGGTGTTATAATAAACTCCGGCAAATCCGCTCAGGCTTAACGGCATTGATTTTGCACCCTTGGATTGCCTGAGCAGCCTCAATTTCATGAATCCATCGTATTGTTTTTCAAAACTGCTGCGGCCCAGGCCCACCATCAGCCAGTTGGTGATACCGTAATCACCCCCGATACGTATGCTGGCATTGTCAAGGCCAAATAATTCATAGAAGCCGTCGTTAAGAGTGCCGAAGCGGTGGGAGATCTTGACATCAAGCACCCCGCCGGCCAGTTGTTCAATGGAATGTGCATTGATCAGCCTGGTGGTTTTAAAAGTGGCCGTGGCATAATCTGTTGCTGGTTTGGCTTTAACGTCTTTATCCAGCATGTCAAGAAGGTTCGGGTCCTGGGCCCATATTTCCAGAGGAATCAGGAAAAACAGGATCAGGATGAGTTTTGGTTTTGCCATAAGTGCTGAGAGTTAGTTCTTTTTCTCGTAGTTGCATTTTAATTCTATCACTGCTTCCTTAGCGATCTTCTCTGAGACTACTCCGGGGATTGGAATATTATAATCAGAGATCAGCACTTTGAAATTCGCTGCTGCATTGATCTTCCCACCCGTGATTGTTATGGTACCGGGAACATTCACTTTTTTTGTGAATCCATGGATCATCAGGTCTCCTTCCACTGTTACCGGGTAGGTGCCATCTTTTGTGATATTGCTTTCCATGTAGTTCTCATTGAAATGATCTTCCATCAGCGCCCGTTTGAAATGAAAGCTTTTTATAGGCACCTGGAAAGCAAGGTCCCCGGTTTTGATGTTGAATAAACTGGCCACTTCGCTATTGGTTCCGTCAATGTCTTCCAGGGAAGTGCCGGCATGAAAAACCACATTTCCATTTCTGGTGATCCAGATGTCCTGCGCCTTTGCACTGGTTATTCCGATAACAGTGATGAAGAGTAATAATAATCGCTTTTGCATATGACTGGATTTAATTATTAGGGGCACCACTGCCAACCCAGTTAGTGATCTTGGCAATGTCACAGGAAGATAATTTTGCACCGCCTTTAGGCATGGGGGAATGGCCTGCGGCATGATTGATGGTTCCCAACAGCATTCCGTTACTGGCCTGGATCTTCACGCTGTTATAGTTGTCCAGCACAATATTATTTCCGCTTGATGGAGCTGCAGCAGTACTGTGGCAGGAGTTGCAGTATGCATTGAGAATTGGACTGACAGTTCCCGAGTATGTGGATCCTGCAGCATTACAACTGCCTGCCGGGTAGAGGATCTCTTCTTTATCATAATAACACCCGGTGGCAAACATGAGTGAAATCAGGCCAGCGAGAATCTTGAGTTTAGTCATGGTGTCTATCAGTTATTGGGTGCCCCTGCAGCAGCCCATTTTTGAATAACAGTGATCTTGCAGTCTGAAAGCTTTGCAGCCCCCTGTGGCATGGCCACAAACCCCTGGGCATGTGATACCGATCCATACAGCGATCCATTCAATGCTGCAGCTTTTGTTCCATTGTATGATGACAGATCTATCCCTTTGGATGGGTTGACAGCGCTGTGACATCCAACACAATGTGTATTCATGATCGGTTTGATATTGGCATTATAGGCGAATGCGTTGGGATCGCAGGCTGCACCGCAGTTGATAGTGTTTTTAGCACCCTGGTTGATCCAGATCCCGATCGTGGATTTTTGGGCATCGGTCAGCTGGGCCTGGCCAGCGGGTGGCATCCTATTTTCCCCTGAAGCAAAAAGTACTTTATAGAGCGTGCTGTTGACCGCATTTCCTGGCACTATACCTCGCTTCATAATATTACTGTAGCTGTCCAGCACATATCCTTCTTTGTGGGTTGCAGCATCGTGGCAGCCAGATTTTGCGCAATAGGACTGGAAGATGGGCAATACATCTGCTTCAAAACAGATCTCAGTGGGAGTCGGAATTCCGGGATCTGAGGGATTTCCGGTACCGGGATCGGGAACGGGTGCTTCGTGGGTACATCCCCATACCAGAATGATCAACAGAATACCGGTTGCAGTCAGGTTTTTCTTCATGATGTCTTTTTTTTAAGGGAACTGCCTGAATACAGTGCAGTTATACTGTTCTTTCACCGGAGAGTTTGAGGATAGAAGCCTGATCTTTACGATCGGCTATGGACCTGAAAAAAAATATGGCAAACATCTTGCCATATTCAGAAAATCCTATGACGGAGGTTTGTTTAACA
>JAHEFC010000190.1:0-4072 GCA_024640385.1 Sphingobacteriales bacterium | reverse complement strand
TAGTATACGGTAGATGGGTAGTGGCGGCCGGGGGTTGGGTGTCCTTGAAAAGAGCAGGTGGGCTGGCCACCTTCTCCTTCCGGGTTCTGGAGTGGAATTGTATTTCCACCATCATATTATTTAAGTTTTTTAATGATTGCCTTCACGCTACTGTTGATCTCCTTGGACGTTAGATTCTTACTGTCTGCTGAATTGGTAGACCATCCCTGCCAGATGGTTTTGTCGTTCCTGGCGTCGATCATCGTAATGGTGATCGTACGCTCGTTGACAGGCACCTGGTAGGTCTCTGTACCCATATACTGTGACGGGAAATAGACAGTACCCCATCTGCGGGTACTGGGATTGAAGACTTGACGGAACTGGGATTGTGAATAGACCGGATCCGACTGGCTGCGGGAGCTTCTTTCCATCTGAATATCATAGTCCAACAGGATGTCGGGTTTATTCCTGTTTTCCCGGAATCCAAGTTTCTGCATTTCACTTGCCACGGCAGATTGTAGCTGGCGTTCAAGCAGGTCCGACTGTCTATCCTTTTTTTCTTTGTTGATCCAGGCAAAACTACGGTAACTGGTAAAATCTGCCGACGGGTCCTTTTCGATTTTTGCAGTTGAGGTACAGCCCCACATGAACAAAACGATCACGCTTAAGCTGGTCAATATCTTCCATTTCAGGTAATTCATGGCAATCTCCTTTGTTTTTTGCAAAAGTCGCTTTCGAAAGGTTAAGGGAAAGGTAAGGGATTCTAAAAGTTTAGTTATTTGCGCCTGACTTCCCGGCCTTTAAAAACTAAAAGTTAAAAGACTTAATTGCCGGGAATTACGTTATAACTTTGAAGAGAGGGAGCTTTTAATTTTACTTCTTTATTCAACATGTAATGAAAACGCTATATGTCATAGCACTGATATTATTCCCATCCCTGTTGAGTGCTCAGCTGTGGGATAGCTATGTTATCTCAGTAAAAGGTGACACCATTAATTGTGTGGACAAGAAAAAAATGAAACAGGGCCGCTGGGTAGTCCATGTGGATCCGCTGCGCGGGGAGCCAGGATATGAAGAAGAAGGGGAATTTGTTGATGACAAAAAAGAAGGCCCCTGGCGCCGGTACAATTTAACGGGAGACATCCTTGCCATTGAAAATTATCGTTGGGGCTTCAGGGACGGCAAGCAGATCTATTTCACGGCAATGGGAGACATGCTTAGAGAGGAGGGATGGAAAGCAGTCAATCCACTGGATCCATATGATACCATTGAAGTACCTGATCTCAATAATCCAATGGTGATGACCTCCAAGGTGATCAAGCATGAAGCTTCAGAGCTTAAACACGGAACTTGGAAATTTTACGATCCGGCAACAGGCATGATCAAGAAGCAGGAGAATTATACTTATGGCCAAAGACTGGATGGTTTGGGCCGGCCGATCACTGAAACTGCTTCCACAGGAACTACCAAGCCCCTTGGCACTGACGATAAATCCAAAAAGAAACCACCCACGGTAGAAGAATGGGAAAAGAAGAATGCCGGTAAGAAGAAAGTTGTTGTGCGAGATGGCAGAACCGGAGGTTGATTAATTCCGGATTCCGAATTCCGAATTAAGACTTGTTTCTAATGCAAATATTATCCGGAATCCGTAATTCGGAATCCGGAATTCTATTGTTTCCTTTCAGGCTTTCCGGGTTTGAAGTTTCCTGTGGGTTCGGTATACCAGGGATGTATCTCATAAGCCAGCCTTCCCGCTGCAATGGCCGGGTCTTTGGCCAATAGTTTTTCCACTTCCTCCCTGGTTTCGCAGTCAAAAATAAAAATACCACGCCAGTTACCGTCATCGCCAAAAGGCCCTGCCACCTTCAGCTTTCCATCATAGTACATTTCCTGCATGTTATCCATATGGCCTTGCTGCAGCCTGGCCGCAGTGGTTGAATCCTGCGTACGATTTTCGCCCCGCATCAGCATTACAAACCAGTATTTCCTGATCCGCATTTCCGGGGCTTTGTTGGCCTGGGCTTCTGCTGCAATGGAAACACTGAGCAGTACAGCAAGGAGTATGATATTCTTCATAATTAAAAGGTAAAAAAAAGAGACAAGAGAAACAACTCTCCCGTCTCTTACTATTATGCATCTCAGCCTCTAGATCACCTTGGATTTTTTCTTGCTGCTGGAGAAGTCTACGTCCATATTATGTCCCATGATCACTTCCCCGAAATCAGAATTCACTTTTATCCTGTTGCTTCCGCTGCCTGCTGTTCCATTGAACTGTTTGTCAAATTTGGGACCGTAGTTCTTTTCTTCGTCGTCACCCTGTTTCTTAATATTGAATCCGGTTTTATTTGTGAACTCGCCAAAGCTTGTTTTGATGTCTATGGAAGAGGAGAGGTTAGCGGCTGTGTTGAGGTAGAGATTGGAATAAGATGACCTGACATTCAGGTCTTTCGAATTGTTGTCAACATTCAATCTCACTTTGTCACAGAATTCAATACGAGTCTCAACATTGCCATTGACCTGCCTGATATCCCCTTTTCCGAATTTCAATATGATTTTTCCTCCGGTCACTGATTCAATCCTTGCTTCTCCAAACTCCATATTGACCTGTTTCACGTTACTGAGTTTGCCGGCTGTAAGACTTCCGAATTTACTGGTGAGGTTTACTGGTCCACGAAAATCAGGAATGATCATGGGCCCAAACTGGTTGGTCGCATTCAATGGGTTTCCGGAGGGCATATAGACCACATAATCTATCTTCATTCCCATTTCTTTATAGTCTTTCTTACCGTCATGATTCCAGTTGTTCTTCTGGTTTTTCATTTTAGTAAGAAAAGAAACACCTGATCCGGTTTTACTGTCCTGGATATAAATATTGTCCATTATTTTCTGGGCAAGCTCGTCGGTATTAGCCCTGGCTTCAATATTCACATCCACTTTGATCTCATTTTTATCCCAGGTATTGATCTTCATTTCACCAAACTGATTGTCCAGTGTAACAAGTTCATTCGAACTCAAAGGATAGCTTTTGCTATAGGTCTTAGTTTTGATCGCCCCTGGTTCTTCAATGGCGAATCCCTGCAATGTGAATACGGTGAACAGGATCGTGCATAGGGCGGTAAGTATATTAGGTTTCATATTTTATCTGCTTTAGGCTGTTTTACTTTTTGAATGATGGTTAATTGTTGATTGAGCAGGTCGATCTGCATCTGCAGATTGCTGATCATAGCCTGTAATAATTGTTCTGTATTTGGATTCGCATTCAGCGTGCTGCGCAACACGTGATACGAAGAATCTAGCTTCTGGATATCCCCGGCAAACTGTTTGTACAGTTCCGGGTCGTCCTTTTCCATTTGTTTGAGTTGTGATTGCTTGGTTTCGATTACTTCAGTGAATTGGGAAACGAGTTTAGCATACTGCGGATCGATCTGGTTCACCAAGGGGTCTATGGCTTCAGGTGCAGCGACCTGGGATTTTGGTGTGTCAGTAGTTTGAGCAATTGGCAAATCGGATGAAGCTTGCTGCCTGAACAGCTGGTAACTAATGGTACCCGCCAGAGCCAGGAAGAGAGTAGCTGCAACTGCCCATCTTGCCCAGCTCATTCTGACAACGCGGGTAGTAGTTTTCTTTTCTTCGCCAATAGCCTCACCTATCTTGTCCCAGAGGGCTGAAGAAGGTTCCATATTATCGAAAGCCTCGCGGTTATCCCTTACGAATCTTTCCAGGTTGTTGCTGTTTCTATTATTGGTTTCCATGATTTCCTCCGTTTTTGAGCTTCATCAGCAGTTTCTGTTTGGCCCTGATGTACTGGGTTCTGGCCGTAGATTCCTTCACTTGCAGGATATGGGCGATCTCCTCGTGGTCATAGCCTTCAAACAGATAGAGTGTTAAAACCGACCGGTAGCCGTCCGGCATCTCGGCAATTGCCTTTCTCACCTCCGCCACTTTCAAATGGATCTCTTTTTCGTCTATGGTATCTTCCTGCGGAAGCTCGTGAACAGTTGTTTTTTCAATATCGACCAGGTCAAGTTTGTTTTTCCTGATCACATTGATCGATTTGTTCACCACTATCTGTTTGAGCCATGAACCGAAACTT
>JAHEFC010000189.1 GCA_024640385.1 Sphingobacteriales bacterium | reverse complement strand
GCCGATCAGTTGTTCAGGTGTGGCATAGTCTCCCACTGATAAAGGCCCCATTGTTTTATGGTCGCCTTTGCCCAGCCGGTTATTGACGATAGTTTCAGGTGACAGCTTCTTGATGTAGTTGTAGATATCTGCTCCCATATCAAATGTCCAGGGATTTTCCCAGTTTCCATCAAACCATAGCATATAGGGTTGATAGTTGGTGATCAGCTCATGCAGCTGATTTTTCATATAGGTTGTAAACTTGGTCATATCAATACCCGGATCAGGGGATTTATTGTCGTTATGCACAGGGTATCTATTATCATACCAGTCCAGAACCGTATAATATATGCAGAACTTAATGTCGTATTTCCTGCAGGCCCTGGCAAGTTCACCCACTATATCTTTTTTATAGGGCGAATTCATGATATTGTAATCTGTGAATTTTGTTGGCCAGAGGCAAAATCCGTCGTGATGCTTGGCAGTGATGGTGAGGTATTTGAACCCTCCGTCTTTTGCCGCTTTTACCCATGCATCCGCATTGAACAAAACAGGATTGAATTCCTTATACAGGCTGTCATAATCATTCTGTTCAACTCCATGATTTCTTGACCAACCGATCTCCGTACCCCTGAGGCTGACGGGCCCCCAGTGGATGAAGAGCCCCAGCCGTTTGTCCATGAATCCTTCCAGTGTTTTGGCACTGGTTTTAGTTGGGACCGGGGTGTTGTTTTGTGCTGAGACATTTCCTGCCAGGAGTATCAAACAGGTGAATATGACGTATATCCTGATCATATGTTCTGGATTCTTAAAATTTCAGGGAATTTACTATGGGTATGAATTACAAATTCGCCGAACAGTGTGTTGGCCCAGGCAAACCATTTGCGGCTGAATTTTGACGGGTCATCTTTGTGGAAAGCTTCATGCATGAAGCCTGTGCCTGCATGTGTTGTTTTAAGCATATGCAGGCTCTGCCTTATTTCATCGGCGTTGTTTGACGTGAGTCCCCTCATGGTGATACTCAATGGCCAGATGGTATTCATTCCTCCGTGTGGCCCGCCTATACCTTCTGCAGCCTTACCTTTGAAGAAGAAGGGGTTGTTTTCGGAGAGGATGTATTTCCGCGTATTCGTATATACTGCATCGTTAGGTTTAACTGCATTGAGATATGGGAGTGAAAGCAGGCTGGGCACATTGCTGTCGTCCATTAAATTGAAGCTTCCAAAGCCATTCACTTCGTAGGCATACAGCTTGCCGAATTTTTCATGGTTCACTATGGCGTATTGCTGCAGGGCCTGTCTGACCTCTTTGGCCAGGCTGCTGCATTCATTGGCCAATGTGGTGTTATTCCTGATCTTGCCCACCATCTCTGCAGCCTGTTCGAGTGATACTACAGCAAAAAAGTTTGAAGGAACCAGGAAGGGGAAAATAGTGGCATCATCACTGGGCCTGAATATGGAGCAGATCAGCCCGACAGGTTTAACAGGATAGCCGTATCCCGCAAGAGGTACGCCATCGGTTGCCCATGACGTTGATCGCTGGAAGGTGTAAGGACCGTCCCCGGTTTTACGCTGCTGTTCTTTAAATGTTTTTAAGGTTAAGGCAATGGTATCTTCCCAATCGTTATCAAATACAGCAATGTCTCCCGTAAGCTTCCAGTAATTGTAAGAAAGCCTGATCGGGTAGCATAGTGAATCGATCTCCCATTTTCTTTCATGGATGCCGGGTTTCATGGTTGTTAGATCGCTGCTCCATTCGCTTTTCTTGTTAAAGTCTTTATAGAAAGCATTTGCGTAGGGATCCAGTTTTATGAACTTTTTCTGGCGGTTGATCACGCCTGCTATCAGCTGTTTGAGTTTCTGATCTTCTTTGATCAGGGGAAGATATGGCCAAACCTGGGCCGTACTGTCCCGGAGCCACATCGCATCGATATCCCCGGTGATAACGAAAGTATCGGGCTTGCCATCGATCATCTCAAAATCAACTGTTGTATCGAGTGTATTTGGAAAACAGTTTTCGAAGAGGCAGGCCAGTTCCGGATCTGCAATTTGTTTTTTCAGTTTTGATATGGTTTGCTCTACTGCTTCACTCACGAACTTCCTGTCAGCAACCGCAGGCCTGCCGGGTTTGCATGCATTTTCATTCAGTGCGAACGCATAGTTGCGATCCAGGATGAATGCTGTTGATAAAAGACCTGTATTCCTGATGAATTTTCTTCTTGTTGACATATGTTCTGTTTACTTGGAATATGAATAGGGATAATCTTTGGAAGAAATGCCACGTTGCCTGTTGGGCTGTGCAGCCATTTTGAACAGCAGCGAACTTCCTTTTAGAAGCTCGCCATGCGTGATGTAATTTTTTGTATGATCTGCATTGTTGACCTGCAGACTGGATACATACCTGTTGGCTGCAGAATTTTCCGGTGCGTTGATCTGAATGCTTTTTCCGTTCTCAAGCCTGATCTCTGCTTTTTTGAACAGAGGTGTTCCAAGTACATACTGATCAGTGCCGGGGCAAACCGGGTAGAAGCCGAGAGCTGAAAAAATATACCATGCTGATGTCTGGCCGTTATCTTCATCGCCGCAGTAGCCATCAGGTTTTGGATTGTATAAACGGTTCATAACTTCTCTTGTCCAGTATTGTGTTTTCCATGGCTGGCCTGCATAATTATATAGATAGATCATATGCTGGATCGGCTGGTTGCCGTGGGCATACTGGCCGAAATTGATCGCCTGCATTTCGCGGATCTCATGGATGGGAAAGCCATAGTAACTGTCGTCAAAAACAGGAGGCATGGCAAATACGGAATCAAGCATGGAAGTGAAAACTTTCTCACCGCCCATTAGATCGATAAGTCCTTTTACATCGTGAAAAACACTCCAGCTATAGTGCCAGCTGTTTCCTTCTGTAAATGCGTCTCCCCATTTGAACGGATTGAATGGAGTCTGGAAACTTCCATTTTTAAGTTTGCCCCTCATCAATTTGGTCTCCGGGTCAAATAGATTCCTGTAGTTCAACATTCTTTTTTCATAAACAGCGATCTCCTCTTTTGGGCGGTTCAGGGATTTCGCGAGCTGCCAGATGGAAAAATCGTCGAAAGCATATTCAAGTGTTCTGGCGGCATTCTCGTTGATCTTCACATCGTAAGGCACGTAACCCAGTTCATTATAATATTGAACCCCTTTGCGTCCAACTGCGCTGAGCGGGCCTTCGTTATTAGCACCTTTGAGTAATGCTTCATACAAAAGATTGATATCGTATCCCCTGAGGCCCTTCATATATGCGTCTGCCACAATGGAAGCCGAATTATTGCCCACCATAACATCCCTGAAGCCAGGGCTTGACCATTCGGGTAGAAATCCACCTTCTTTGTAATCGTTGACAAGGCCGGCCTGCATTTCCTTGTTGACAGATGGATATAAAAGATTCAGGAGAGGATATAAGGCCCTGAATGTATCCCAGAAGCCCGTGCCTGCATACATATATCCGTCCAGAACCTTGCCGTTGTAAAAACTGTAATGAACAGGCTTGCCTGTTGGATCGATCTCATAATGTTTTTGCGGGAAGCATACGGCCCTGTACAGGCAGGAGTAGAATGTTCTGGTCTGGTCTTCAGTACCGCCACTGACCTTGATCCGCCCCAGGGTTTTGTTCCATGCATCTTTAGATGCGGCAACAGTCTGGTCAAAAGAATTTTTCCCTATCTCTTTCTGTAGGTTGTATTCAGCCTGTTCAATACTGATAAAGGAAGATGCTACGCGGATATTTATTTTTTCTCCTTTCGCAGTTTTGAAGCCAACGATGGCCCCTGCATGATCGGCCTTCATTTCAAGTGCATCTTTCACCAGCACACTGTCGTGCCAGGCATAGCTGAGAGAAAAAGCTTTGTCAAAAAGCAGTACGAAATAGTTCTTAAAATTATCAGCCACTCCGCCACTGTTCCTGGTAGTATAGCCCACGATCTTTTTTTCCGAGGGAATGATCTTCACATAAGAGCCTTTGTCAAACGCATCTACCACAAGGAATGAGCTGTCGTTCCTGGGGTAGGTGACCTGAAAACTTGCAGCCCTTTCGGTTGCGGAGAATTCGGTGGTCACGTCAAAATCAGCCAGGTAAACACTATAATAATATGGCTTTACTATTTCTGTTTTATGGCTGAACAGGCTCGCTCGTTTATCCTGGTTGATGATCGGTTTCCCTGTAACGGGCATGAGGCAGAATTGCCCGTAATCATTCATCCAGGGCGAGGGCTGGTGAGTTTGTTTGAACCCTCTTATTTTTTCGGCCGTGTAGGTGTACATCCAGCCGTCACCCATTTTGCCTGTCTGGGGGCTCCAGTAATTCATGCCCCAGGGGCGGCCGATGGCGGGGTAGGTATTACCGTTAGACATGCTGTAGGAAGATTCGGTACCCATCAGCGGATTTACATATTCAACCGGCTCCTGGGCCAGTGAACAGGTAAACAGGGACAGAAGAAAAACAGTGAGGAACAAAGGTCTTGTCATTTTGGTTGCTTTATTGGTTTAGCCAATTGGGGCCTAAAGCTAATTCAATCGTCAAAAAATCCGGACTGATGTAAAGATGAACTTGCTCAGGAAGGCTGAAAAAGCGGGCAGGGCAAGCTAGATATTTCTTTTTGTTCGTCAATTCCCGATGTCTTATTTTTGCACCCCTTAATTGGCGGGGTAGCTCAGGCGGTTAGAGCGTTGGATTCATAACCCAAAGGTCTCGGGTTCAACTCCCGATCCCGCTACTTAAAAAATGGTCTCTTTTGAGACCTTTTTTTTTAGGTTGCAGGTTCCAGGTTGCAGGTTCCAGAAGAATGTATTATTTGCAACCTGTAACCTGCAACCTGTAACCTGGAACCTGATTCAGCAACCTGCAACCTGCAACCTGCAACCTGCTATTGTGGATTTTTTCCCCGCTTTCTACAACAAACGGGCGATAATTGTGGAATTTCCCCAAAAAATGCGCTGGCATTATTATTTTAGCGGCTATTGGAAATCATTAGTTATGGAGAACAATGAAAATCAAAACAGGCCCAACCGCGATACTAAAACTTCAAACAGGGGATTGGCCTCTGCTGACCCTAAAACCAGGGCAGAAGTTGCCAGGAAGGGCGGCGAAGCTGTCAGCAGGAACCGGGAACACATGGCCACTATTGGCCGGAAAGGTGGTCAAACCGTCAGCCAGGACCGTCAACATATGTCCCAGATCGGGAGAAAAGGCGGAGAAGCCGTAAGCCGGGACAGGCAGCATATGAGTGAGATCGGCCGAAAAGGCGGCGAAAACTCTCGAAGCAGCGATGCCGGCAAAGGAAGCGACGGTATCATGGACAATGCATGATCCCCCCGGGCCTTCAGGCTTTCCCACCTTGTAACAATTTTGAATCAACATACCTCCCTGATGTGGGGTATGTTTTTTTTTGCGTTGTTTTACGGGAGTCAATGCACCTTTCTGACTCGATACTGTGAAAAACTATGCTATTTTCATACGGTAACAGGAGATAGTATAATTTGGACAACCAGATCAACCATGACAACAGAACTGTATACCTGAAACTGGTCATGACGGCCATGTTCTGGGGCGGCACCTTCATTGCCACCAGGATTGCGGCCCAGACTTTCGGACCTTTCACCGGAGCTGGGATCCGTTATCTGTTTGCACTGGTTTTGCTGTTGCCGCTGGCATTCAGGCAAAACCGGCAGTTGTTTAGGATTCAAAGCGCTCAATTACCTGTTTTGATGCTGTTGGGGTTCTCAGGCATTTTCGCTTACAATTATTTTTTCTTTAAGGGACTTAAAACCATTCCTGCCAGCAGGGGAGCTTTGCTGGCTGCACTGAATCCCACCATCGTAATGATCCTTTCCTCCCTGGTATACAAAGAGAAGATCACCTTGCGCAAACTCATCGGAATCATGATCTCACTAACAGGCGTGGTCATCGTTATTTCAAGAGGCAAGGTGAATGAATTGTTATCCAGCCTGGAAACCGGTGATCTGTTCATGTTGGGCTGTCCGGTTACCTGGGCTGTCTATACATTAGCGGCCAGGCCGGCGCTTAAACAAACCACTCCCTTGCAGGCTACGGCATGGGCGTCTTTGTCCGGCCTGGTGATGCTGATGCTGTTTGCAACTACCGAACCATTTCCCGTTGACATTCCGGCCAAAGTATGGGCGGCCCTGTTATACCTTGGTGTCATCGGTACGGTGGTAGCCTTTGTGTGGTATTACGATGGCATAAAAAAAATCGGCCCAACAAGAACATCCATATTCAACAACCTTGTGCCGGTATTTGCTGTAATATTTTCAGTGATCATACTCAGGGAAAAAGTTTCCTGGTATACCTGGATAGGAGGTGCGATGGTAATCGGAGGTGTCCTCTTTGTGAACCTTCAGGCCAGGAGAGACTAAGGACGAGGTTCAAAGAGTCAGTGGGCCAGAGAGACAAAACTCTTACTATCTCCCTCACTTACTCTCTTCCTCTCTATTTGGCGTTATATTCCTTTAGTGCAACTTCAAGACAGTCCATCGCAGCATCGATAGCATCCAAATTCAGCACATAGGCTAGTCTCACCTCGTTCTTGCCCAGGCCGGGAGTCCCGTAAAACCCTGTTGCCGGAGCAAGCATCACCGTCTGGTTATTGTATGAGAATGATTCCAGCAGCCACTGGCAGAATTTGTCGCTGTCGTCAATAGGTAATCGTGCCATGGCATAAAAAGCTCCGCCCGGCGTAGGGCAGAACACACCTTCCATCGCATTCAACCGTTTTACCAACAGGTTTCTGCGGGACAGGTATTCTGCTTTCGGCGAATCAAAATATGATTCAGGCAGGTCTACGGCCGCTTCACCCATGATCTGTGCGAGGCCGGGAGGGCTTAACCTCGCTTGTGCGAATTTCATGGCCGCATTATAGATAGACTGATTGCGTGTTACAAAAGCACCGATCCTGGCACCACAGGCCGAGTACCTTTTTGATATGGTGTCCATCAGTATCACATGCTGGTCCAGGCCGTTCAGATGCATAGCGCTGACATATTTGCCATCATAGCAGAACTCCCGATAGGCTTCATCCGAAAAAAGATAAAGATCATGTTTCAGGCAGATGGTTTTCAGGGCTTCCATTTCTTCCCGGCTATAAAGATAGCCGGTAGGGTTGTTGGGACTGCAAACCATAATGCCTTTAGTACGTGGAGTAATCACTTCTTCAAACGCAGCAATGGGAGGTAATGAAAAGCCCGTATCGATAGATGACTTTATGGGCACTACTTTTATCCCCGCCATAACGGCAAAGCCATTGTAATTGGCATAAAAAGGTTCCGGAATGATCACTTCGTCGCCCGGATTCATGCAGCACATAAAGCCGAAAACAATGGCCTCGCT
>JAHEFC010000515.1 GCA_024640385.1 Sphingobacteriales bacterium | reverse complement strand
AAACTCCGGCCCCAACCCGCTTGTGATCAGTAATATTGGTGTATCCTGTGGTTGCACAGTGGCCGAGAAACCTGGTGAATTGATCGCTCCCGGAAAAGAAGGCGTGATCAAGGCCATATTCGACAGCAAGAACCGTGTAGGCACCAATCACAAATCTCTGACGGTTTATGCCAATACAGAAAAACCGATGCACCCACTTGCTTTTGAAGTAGAGGTGGTGCCGGCAAAGAAATAATTATCTTTTAATCAATACGAGTATGTTACAGTTATTACAAGCCTCTCCTAATGCCGGAATGATGCAGTTGCTGCTTCTTGGTGGTATGATCCTGGTTTTCTATTTCTTTATGATCAGGCCCCAGGCTCAGAAAGCAAAAAAAGCGAAAGACTTCCAGGAGAAACTTCAGAAAGGTGATAAGATCGTTACCATTGCAGGTATACACGGTTCAGTTTCCAAAGTAAATGAAGACGGAACCATCCAGATGGAAGTAAGCCCCGGTACTTATCTGAAGATCGAGAAATCTGCGATCAGTATGGAATGGAGCGCTCAGCAGAACGCGACACCAGCCAAATAAGTTTACATCATTCATCCCGGCTCCGGCCGGGATCTTAATGTAAACATGCCAGTCAGAGTTGGCTTAACCGGGGGAATAGGCTCAGGAAAATCTATTGTAGCCAGGATATTTGAGGTTCTGGGCATACCTGTCTATTATGCCGATGTAGCCGCAAAAAATCTGTATAGATCTGACCCCGTCCTTCGTCAGGAGATCATCTCTCATTTTGGTCAGGGAGCTTATGTGAACGATGAACTGAACAGGAAGTATATTTCTTCCATCGTTTTCTCCTCGCCTGAAAAACTGGAACTGCTGAATTCCCTGGTTCATCCCGCCACCATCAAGGATGCCGAAAAATGGCTGATGGCGCAAACTTCACCCTATGCGGTCAAAGAAGCGGCCCTCATATTTGAAAGCGGCTCCCACCGCGATCTGGATTATGTGATCGGTGTATTTGCACCACTGCCGTTAAGGGTGAAAAGAGTGATGGCAAGAGATCATATCACGGAAGAAGAAGTGAGGCAAAGAATGAACAACCAGGTAGAAGACCGCATCAAAATGAAGCTATGTGATTTCATCATCCATAACGACGAAAAGCAGTTGCTGATCCCGCAGGTACTTGAAATCCATGCCAAACTGCTTTCACTTTCTCCAACGCCGTCATTTTTCAACTGATCATGCAGCCAACTTATATTGATCATATCCTGGTACTGCTGCTTGGCCTTGCCCTCCCGTTCTTTTCGGGTATACGTGGCAGTGAAAAACTGGGAAGCATACATTTCGACGAGTGGACGCGCCGCAGGTTCTACCTGTCCAACAGTATGGTGCTCTGGATCATGGCCGGCGTGGTGATGGGTATCTGGTTCTGGAACAACAGAACATTCAGCCTGATGGGATTCAGGAACCCTGGGCCAGGGTGGACAGCAGCAGTGCTATCCGCCGTCCTGGTCATTCTGTATATAGCTGACATTCTCTATTCCATGCTCTCCCCTGATGAACTGCAGAAAACGCATGAACAATGGGAATCCAGTGTACCGTTCCTTCCGGAGAATTATCGTGAATTGCCGGCTTATACGTTCATGTGCATTACTGCCGGTGTTTGCGAAGAGATCATGTACCGCGGTTTCCTGGTGAATTATTTTATCGATCCCATGAAGCCCGGTTTTCCATGGATGGCCGCTATTTTCCCGGCCGTTCTTTTCAGTATAGCCCATTTTTACCAGGGCTATAAGGCCATCGCCAAGATCTTCCTGCTCTCGTTGTTATTTGCCCTGATCTTCATCTTCTCAAAATCACTTTTGTATGTGATGATCATTCATTTCCTGATCGATTTAACTGGGGGCATTCTGGCGATCAGACTGAAGAAAACAGGCTCCACACAATAAAATCCCCGCACCCCTTTCAGCCAATTGATGTCAGCCATCCGGGATCTGAAGTTTTTTGTAATTTATAGCATGAAATACATCTTACTGTTTCTGATACTGCTCAGTACACGTGCATCCGCGCAGGAACTGAAGGCGGGGGCATCGCAGGCTCCCATCAACCCTCCTATCCCTTCCTACATAGCAGGACATACCCAGAACAGGAAATTTACGGCTATACATGACAGTTTATTTGTAAAGGCATTTGTTGCAGAAGATGGCAAAACCAGTATGGCTATTTTGAGCTTTGACTGCATAGGTTTACTGTATCCGCAATTACTGGAGATCAGAAAACTGGTCCAAAAGCAACTGAAAGGCTTTCGTCAGGATCAGATCGTAATGTCGTCCACACATACTCATGCGGGCCCGGATGTTGTTGGTTTGTGGGGACCCGACCTGATGCATTCGGGTGTAGATTCCACTTATATCAATTTCCTGGTCAAAACAGCATCTGAACAACTGATCAAGGCCTGGAAGAATAGGAAAAAAGTGAAGCTTTATCACGCCAGCGGAACACATGGCGAGCAATGGGTGAAGAATATTTCGGAGCCCGACGAACTCGATCGTTCCCTGACTGTGATCCAGGTGAAGGATGAAACAGGTAAATCTGTTGCCACACTGACTAATTTCGCCTGTCACCCGACATTCCTGGATGCTGTACATCATGTAGTGAGTGCTGATTACCCGGCGGGCTTTTATCAACGAATGGATGATGTGCTGGGAGGTGTGAATATATTCCTGCAGGGATCTATTGGTGGTTGGATTCAGCCTGAAGGTGAACCACAAACCATTGAACAGGC
>JAHEFC010000008.1 GCA_024640385.1 Sphingobacteriales bacterium | reverse complement strand
AACATGGTCGCTCCAAAAATCCCTATGGATCTCACCGTCCTCGCTATTTCGTACGTATCCATCGGCACGTTCTTCACTATTTCATACTGGTTAAAATTCAGGCCCGCAATTCCGGCCAATCTATACCAGGTCAATAAACTGCCAAGGCCGATCCCAGCAATAAACAACAGCCAGTATGTCTTTGCCGGAGCATCACCCGTTAAAATACCCGTCTTGTAAAATGCCATTCCCAGGAACATAAAGATCAGAACATCCCACAATCCAAAATAAGTGTAAAAGATCTCCCCATGATAACTTCTCTCACTCTGGTATTCATAAAGTGCAGCATAATCACCACCGATCTTTTTAATGCTTTTCTCAACATCTTTCTGTTTAGATGCAAATGAATATTTTTCCTTCAACGCATTCATCCCTGCAAGATCCGCATGCTGATCAGGAGTCAGTTTGTGCACATTGGTATCCAGTTTTGCAACCAGTTCTCCCCTGGCAATGGCGCTCTTCTCACGGAAAAAATCAACATTATCTCTCACTGTTTGAAATACAAGGCATACCACCGCAGCAACGATCAAGGCTTTAGGGGACAGTCTCCGGAAAGAAAATATGATCATCCCACATACAGCATATTGAAACAAAATATCCCAGAACCACAACAACACGAAAGCATTGAAGAGTCCAAAAACCAACAACCATAATTGGCGACGGAAATAATATTCTGCAGGCAAAAGGCCCTCCAGCCTTTTCTCCTTACCACTGATGAACAGGATCATGCCTGCCCCGAATAACATGGAAAAAAGAGCCCGCTGAGTGCCTGCGAAGGTCATTTCGATAATATACCAGACCTTCTCATTTATGGTGCCCAACTCATTTAACACAGTAAGGTCGCCGTAACTGGCCGGAACAGGAAGGGCAAAACCCGGAATATTCATCAGCAGTATTCCAAGGATCGCGATGCCACGCAGACTATCAAGAATAATAATTCTCTCGTGCTGGCCTACAGGCGCAGCATGTTTAACGCTTTCATTCATGTGTTTAGGTTGTTTGAGCAGATCGGAAGATAAGACTAATACTATTAAACCGGTCGACCATCAGTTATGAAATTAATTTTCAAGACATTGATGCACCCACTGCTGCACATATACATTTGGGTGCTGCAGGCACAAACGGCCCTGTAGTGGTTGAATTCGAAGTTCATGGCAATACGGCCAGCGGTGAAGTTGAAGTTGATCCTGAATTGATCAAATCGATCAGGCAAAATCCCGGGGGATTTTATGTCAACGTTCATAATGCAACCTATCCGGGCGGGGCGATTAGAGGCCAACGAGCTAAGTAATCAAATCAAAGGAGCCGTCTCTATACCATTCAGACGGCTCCTTTCACATTACTCTATCCTGCTTATCTAATGCACTAACCGGTTAGCATATTAACCGGCCAGCACACTAATCAGCCTTCCTTGATCTTGATATTTTTCCAACGCACTTTGATCCCGCCGCCATCATGTATCTGCAGCGCAATGAATCCTTTGCCCTTCCCTATCTTCTCATCTTTCAGGTATATCATCTGGTGCCCATTCAACCAGGTGGTCACCTCATCTCCTTTTACTTTGATCTTCAGATTATTCCACTCCCCGGTTTTGAGCCATTGCTCATCCTCGGCTTTAGGCTGGATCAGCCAACCACGACCATAGGATTCATATACACCACCTGTATGGCTGTTCAGAGGGGCCACTTCAACCTGCCAGCCACTGATAGTTGTGCCGTCTATAGATGACCTGAAAAACACACCGCTGTTCCCGTTGGCTTCCTGTTTGAAATCAAGCGTGAGTGTAAAGTCCTGGTAAGCCTTATCTGTTGAAAGATAACCGTACTTTTTATCGGGCCCGCTCTCACAGATCAGCTCGCCCTTTTCCACATACCATTTTTCAGTGCCGTGCGTGGTCCAGCCCTTCAGATCCTTACCATTGAAAATGCTTTTCTGCGCCTGAACATTTAATACGACCATCATTAAGAAGACGATACTGACCAGAGTTGATAATTTCATGAAAACAATTGTTTATTCATGGAAATTAGGGATTAAAATGATAAAAATCATGGCCATCTTGATCAGAACAACCTACCGGATTTGCCCTTAAAATCGTATCTATGCTAGGCCAACTTTTTTCAGCCAATCAATTAAAATACCATGCTTCGCAGACTCCTTCCGTTAATGCTGGTCTTAATGACCTGTTCCGTTACAGCGCAGACACAAAACAGCAAGATGAATGCCTTTGTGGCTGACCTCATGAAAAAAATGACGCTGGATGAAAAGATCGGGCAGCTTAACCTGCTGACCGACGGCGGCGGGGTTCCCACCGGATCCGTTGTGAATACGAATGTTGAAGCCAAGATCAAAGAAGGTAAAGTGGGTGGGCTTTTCGGTATCACCGGAGTTGAAAAGATCAGAAGGGCCCAGGAAATTGCTGTGACCGGCAGCAGGCTGAAAATACCACTGATCTTTGGACTGGATATTATTCATGGATACCGCACAACACTCCCGATCCCCCTGGCCATGGCCAGCAGCTGGGATATGAAACTGATTGAGAAATCTGCCAGAACTGCTTCACTGGAAGCTACTGCAGATGGGCTTAACTGGGCATATTCACCCATGGTTGATATTGCACGTGACCCTCGTTGGGGCCGTGTTGCAGAAGGTTCAGGTGAAGATCCATACCTGGGCAGCCTGATCGCGAAGGCTATGGTGAAAGGATACCAGGGTAATGATCTGGCAGACAAAACCACCCTCATGGCCTGTGTCAAGCATTATGCTTTGTATGGTGCAGCCGAAGCGGGCAGGGATTACAACACCACAGACATGAGCCGGATACGGATGTATGAGTCCTATTTCCCGCCTTATAAAGCAGCGGTGGAAGCCGGAGCGGGAAGTATCATGAGTTCTTTTAACGAAATAGACGGCATACCGGCTACTGCCAATAAATGGCTGATGACCGATGTGCTGCGCAAGCAATGGGGTTTTACAGGCTTCGTGGTAACTGATTATACGTCCATCAATGAAATGATCGATCATGGTCTTGGCGACCTGCAAACCGTATCGGCATTGGCATTGAAAGCCGGCATAGATATGGATATGGTTGGAGAGGGATTTCTTTCAACATTAAAAAAATCACTGCAGGAAGGCAAGGTTACACAAAAAGAGATCGATGATGCCTGCAAAAGAATTCTGGAAGCGAAGTATAAACTGGGTTTGTTTGACGACCCTTTCCGCTATTGTGATCTGAACAGGGCGAAAACAGAAATTAACAGTGCAGATAAAAAAGCCGTTACCCGGGAACTCGCCATTCACTCACAGGTATTGCTGAAAAACGATAACAACATCTTACCATTGAAAAAATCCGGCACCATTGCACTGGTTGGGCCAATGGCAAACAACAAAGATATGCTGGGAACCTGGGCAGTGGGCGGCATTCCGGCTAATGCAGTACCCATTATGGACGGGATACGAAATGCTGTGGGCAGCTCGGTAAATATCATTTATGCCAAAGGGGCCAATATCGCAGACGATCCGGCGCTGGCCAGAAATGCACAGGTATTTGGAAAGAAATTCGACATCGGCTCCCCCCAGGCGCAGTTGGAGGAAGCTGTGCAAGCTGCCAATAAAGCCGATATTATTGTTGCGGTAGTGGGCGAAAGCTCAGAGATGACAGGGGAAGCTGCAAGTCGCTCAGACATTACGCTTCCTGAAAGCCAGAGAAACCTGCTTGAGGCCCTGGCCAAAACAGGAAAGCCGCTGGTGGTGGTGTTGATGACCGGCCGACCCCTGGCAATCGTACGTGAATCAGAACTTGCCAATGCACTGCTGCTCTCATGGTTCGGGGGTGATGAAACAGGAAATGCGGTGGCAGACGTATTGTTCGGAGCCTACAACCCTTCAGGAAAATTAACCATGACCTTCCCCAGAAATGTGGGCCAGGTGCCAATTTACTATAGCCACAAAAAAACAGGAAGGCCACAAGGGGATGGTCCAACGCAGAAATTCAGGTCAAATTATCTCGATGTTTCCAACGATCCGCTTTATGTTTTTGGCCATGGTCTCAGCTATACCAGCTTCAGCTACAGCGATGTAAAACTCAGCAGTAATAAAATGGCAAAGGGCCAAACGGTCAAGGCCTCAGTAACGGTAACGAATAGTGGAAATTTTGACGGGGAAGAAGTAGTGCAGCTGTATATCAACGATCCGGTTGCCTCCGTTACACAGCCCGTAAAAAAACTGGTTGGATTTCAGAAGATAATGCTTAAAAAAGGCGAAAGCAGGGAGATCAGTTTCAATATCACCGAAGAAGAACTCAAGTTTTACAATAATGACCTGAAACGTATTGTTGAACCGGGAGAGTTTCATGTATTCATTGGTACAAGTTCTTCCAATGCCAAAAAAGCAAGTTTCAATTTGCAGTAGATATTGATCATGAAGGCAGGACCAAAGATTTTTCGCAAATAAGGGTTTTGGTCCTGCTTTTTTCAGTCGTCTTCGATCTCAACTGAACTTTCAGGAAGATGATCGTATTCACCTCGCCATGCGAAGTAGCCGAATATCACCATCCCAAAGGCGATGGGAATAAAAATCACGATGAAAACGCCCCATTGGATCCAGGTATCAATGACGGGCTTTTTAGCCACTTCATTCAGCGCAACCCGGACCAGGTAAAAAATGGCTAATGGTCCCAGTACCATCCATATTATGCCTAATATCCTTTTGAGCTTGTTCATTCCAGGCTTTTTTAAATTCATTTAATCATTGACGTCCGGATCGATCCTGTTATTCACATAAAGAAGGCCTATCATCAGGCAAACTGCGGCTATACCAATGGGATACCAGAGGCCCACCAGTTTATCTCCCGTATAAATTGTGGTCAGCAGGGTGGCAATGAATGGGGTCAATCCACCAAACACACCGTTGCCCACATGGTAGGGCAGACTCATGGAGGTATACCTGATCTTGGTGGGGAACATTTCCACCAGGAATGCCGCAATAGGCCCGTAAACCATGGTCACAAAAATGATCTGCACAAATACCAGTAATACGAATTTCCAGTATACCGGGGCCGGAAGTTTTTTCTCCGTATAGAGCGGTTTCGCACTGGAGATCTTGCCCGAGGCATGCAAAGTGTCTGTGTTGACTTCTTTATAGCTGATGCCATCCGCTGAAATGTTCAGCCTGGTTGTGGTGATGAGTGAATCTGAAGATGCTTTGAGCAACTCCCTTTTCAACACCGGCTCACCCACTGAAGTAACCTGGCTGGTTTTCAATGAATCAATATCTGTGAGTGTGACGAACTGTTGGTATATGGGCCTGTAGAATAATATCCCTGCCAACATCCCTGCCATCATGATCCATTTGCGCCCTACCCTGTCGCTCCAGCTGCCGAACACCACAAAAAATGGTGTGGCAAACAGAATGGCCCAAATGATAATGGTTCTGCTCTGGTCGAAATCAACCTTGCATACATTCTCAATAAAAGACTGAGCATAGAATTGACCGGTGTACCAGATCACGCCCTGTCCCATCGTTGCTCCAAAAAGCGCGAGTAAAACCATTTTCAGGTTACCCCGATGTACAAAACTTTCTTTGAGCGGATTGATAGATATCTTACCCTCTGATTTCAACTTGCTGAACAATGGCGATTCTTTCATCTTCAGCCTGATGTAGATCGATACGATCACCAGCAGTATGGAAACCAGAAATGGGATCCGCCATCCCCAGTCATTGAATTTGGCAATTGATTTTTGCTGATCAATGTCAAGGCTATGGCGGGTAAGCAGGATCACTCCCAGTGAAACAAAAAGGCCGAGCGTTGCTGTTGTTTGTATCCACGAAGTAAAATAGCCCCTTCGGTCAGGGGGAGCATGCTCTGCTACATAAGTGGCGGCACCCCCGTACTCACCTCCCAATGCAAGGCCCTGCAATAGTCTTAACAACAAAACAATTATAGGTGCGGCAAAACCGATACTTTCGTAAGAGGGAACAAGGCCAATGGCGAATGTGGAGCCACCCATGAGGATCAGTGTAAGCAGGAATGTATATTTTCGCCCGATCAGATCGCCAAGCCTTCCAAACACCAGCGCGCCAAAGGGCCGCACTATGAAACCCGCTGCAAATGTGGCCAGTGTACTCAGCAATGCTGCCGTGGGATTGGTTTTCGGGAAGAATTGATTCGCGATCACAGTGGCAAGGCTGCCAAAAATATAGAAGTCGTACCACTCGATCAGGGTTCCTACTGATGATGCGCCTATGACTTTCCAGATGCCTTTAGTTTCTTTATTGATTTCTGTCATATAACAGAACAAAAAATAGTGAATAAACCCGATATGTATTTTTTTTACTTTTGATTTTTGACTTTTTACTTTAACAGCTATGTCATACCCCTACCAAATAACGAACTACGATCAGTACAAAACGGCTTACAAAAAAAGTGTTGACGACCCTGAAGGATTCTGGGCGGATATTGCTTCGCATTTCTACTGGAGGAAAAGATGGGATAAAGTACTGGAGTGGGATTTTTCCGACTACAATGTAAAATGGTTCCAGGGCGGTAAGCTGAATATCACCGAAAACTGCCTGGACAGGCATCTGGGCATGATGGGCAATAAACCTGCGATCATCTGGGAACCCAATGATCCGGAGGAGCACCACCGCATACTTACTTACCGCGAATTACATACCAAGGTGGTGCAGTTCTGTAATGTGCTGAAAAATAACGGGGTGAAAAAAGGCGACCGGGTCTGCATTTATATGGGGATGGTGCCCGAACTGGCCATTGCCGTTCTGGCATGCGCAAGGATGGGAGCCATTCATTCCGTGATCTTCGGAGGATTCAGTGCGCAAAGCATTGCTGACAGGCTTTGGGATGCCAATGCCGAATATGTGATCACCTGCGACGGAGCATTCCGCGGCAATAAAGAGATCCCATTGAAAAGCGTGATAGACGACGCCCTGATCCAGTGCAGGTTTGTAAAGAAGACCATCGTACTAACGCGTACGCGTACCCCTGTATCCATGATCAAGGGCCGTGACGTATGGTGGGAAGATGAGATCAAAAAAGTGGAAACCATGGGCAACCCTGATTTCCCGGCTGAGGAGATGGATGCCGAAGATCCGCTGTTCATCCTGTACACATCGGGTTCAACAGGCAAGCCCAAAGGAGTGGTACATACTGCTGGCGGTTACATGATCTATACCAACTACACTTTCGTCAATACTTTCCAATACCAACCGGGCGACATCCATTTCTGTACTGCGGATATCGGCTGGATCACAGGGCATAGTTATATCGTGTACGGTCCGCTCAGCGCCGGCGCAACATCGTTGCTGTTCGAAGGCATTCCCACCTGGCCCGATGCCGGCCGGTTCTGGGATATCGTGGACAAATACAAAGTGAACGTACTCTATACCGCCCCAACTGCCATCAGGTCGCTGATGGGGTTTGGCCTGGGCCCCGTGCACGGCAAGCACCTGGACTCCCTGAAAGTGCTGGGCACTGTGGGAGAACCCATCAATGAAGAAGCATGGAACTGGTACAATGAGAATATCGGCAAAGGCAGGTGCCCGATCGTAGACACCTGGTGGCAAACAGAAACCGGGGGCTGCATGATCTCCAATATGGCCGGAGTGACACCGTCAAAACCAACTTATGCAACACTGCCCATGCCGGGCATTCAGCCAGTGCTCATGGATGAGAACGGAAAGATCCTGGAAGGAAATGATGTGAGCGGAAACCTCTGCATCAAATTCCCCTGGCCCTCTATTCTCAGAACCACCTATGGAGACCACGATAGATGCAAACAGAATTATTTCAGCGCCTACCCGGGTTATTATTTCACGGGCGACGGATGCCATCGGGATGAACACGGATTTTACAGGATCACCGGCAGGGTTGACGACGTGCTGAATGTGAGCGGCCACCGCATTGGCACTGCAGAAGTAGAGAATGCCATTAACATGCACGCCGGGGTGGTAGAAAGTGCAGTGGTTGGATATCCGCACGACATCAAAGGCCAGGGCATCTATGCATATGTCATTTATACAGGCACCCACGGTGATGAAAGCCTGGCCCGCCAGGATATAACGTTAACGGTTAGCCGCATTATTGGTCCGATCGCCAAGCCGGACAGGATCCAGTTCGTATCCGGATTGCCAAAAACAAGAAGCGGTAAGATCATGCGCAGGATACTGAGAAAAATAGCAGAAGGCGAAACAGAAAACCTTGGCGATACCAGCACCCTGCTCGATCCGGGCATAGTTGAAGAGATCAAGAACGGCAAACTGTAGAGAGAGATAGAGAGACGGAAAGGCAGAGAGACAGCATATTACCAGGCCAGAATCCTCAGATTCTGGCTTTTTTTATCTATCATTCAAACGTAATTTCTACCATAACGCCCCTTATTCCACCATTTTAACAGGGCAATCCTTAACCTACCTTTGTCCGGTCAATTATTTTTGACATTGACCTTTGACTTTTTAACTTTTTACTTTTTAATTATAACCATATGCCCCTCATCAACGGCCTCCACCACGTAACAGCATTGGCTTCTGATCCCCAGCAGAACATAGATTTCTATGCAGGAATACTGGGTCTGAGGCTGGTCAAGAAAACAATAAACTTTGACGCCCCGGATGTATATCATTTTTATTATGGCAATGAGGCAGGGTCACCGGGAACCATACTTACATTCTTTCCCTACGGTGGTTTGGTAAGGGGCCGGCATGGCAAAGGCCAGCTCACTACAACCTCATTTTCCATACCATCTGAAAGCCTGGGCTATTGGACTGAACGATTGAAGAAATTCAATGTGCCTTTCCAGCAGCCCCAGGAGAGAATGAACGAAGGCTTCATTTATTTTGAAGATCATGACGGATTAGGCATCGAACTTATCGCCAACAACAAAGATGAACGCCCAGGATTCAGCTATGGCAATGTGGAAGAGAAACACAGCATAAAAGGATTCCATAGCGTAACATTATCAGAAGATGGTTATGAGAAAACTGCGGGTCTGTTGACCGTATATATGGAGCATAAAAAGGTCGCTGAACAGGGCAACCGTTTCAGGTATTCTGCCAGCGGGAAAGTGGGCGATATGGTGGATGTGGTTTGTGAACCGGACCGCCTGAGAGGATTACAGGGTGCAGGAACCGTTCACCATCTTGCATTCTCTACCAGCACCGATGAGACCATTGTCCAGATGCAGCAAAAGCTTCTGAAGGCCGGCGTTCACGCAACCAATGTGCTGGATCGCCAGTATTTCCATAGTATTTATTTCAGGGAGCCGGGTGGTATATTGTTTGAGGTAGCCACCAATCCCCCAGGATTTGCGATAGACGAAGAACCAGCGCATCTTGGTGAAAAACTTAAACTGCCATCGTGGGAAGAACCAAACCGGCCCATGATCGAAAGCGGATTGAAACCCATTATACTCGACTGGAAAAAATTCATCTGATGCATAAACGAAATATACTTGCCGCCGGCACTCCTGTTGACCAGGCAGAGAAAGCGATGATATTCATTCACGGCCGCGGTGCAGATGCAAGAGGAATTCTCGACATTGCCGGGGCACTGAACGTCACTGGCTTTGCCCTGCTGGCACCACAAGCCACCGGTAATACATGGTATCCTTATAGTTTTCTGTCCCCCATTCAGATGAACGAACCCTGGTTGAGTTCTGCCATTGAAACGGTGCATGGATTGATCGACGAAGTTATTGATGCAGGCATCAAAGCGGAGAATATATACCTGCTGGGCTTCTCACAAGGAGCCTGCCTGACCCTGGAATCTGCTGCAAGGAAAGCACAACGATATGGAGGACTCATCGCTTTTACCGGCGGACTGATCGGCGATAAGATCGAACGATCCAATTACAATGGAGATTTTGCGGGGACACCTGTATTCATTGGTTCCGGTGACCCTGATCCCCATATCCCGGTGGCAAGAGTAAAGGAAAGCAACCTGGTGCTCACGGAAATGGGAGCAAAGGTCACTGAAAAAATATACCCGGGTATTCCCCATACCGTGATACAGGATGAGATCGATTGGGTGAATATTAACATACTGCAATGACCATGTGGCATTAACTTTAAGAGGGAATATTTCAATTCAAATCAAACACCAGGCTATGAGACCAGTCAGGGCCTTTATCACAATTGCAGTTACGACCCTCCTGATCAATTGCAACAAGAGTAAGACCATTGAAACCAATCCACCAGACAACGATTTGGGATGGCCTACAGAAGACATCAGGACAGTAAAGACGGGCCTGAATTATCCATGGGAGATACTATGGGGCAAAGACGATCATATCTGGCTCACCGAAAGACCGGGCCGCATCAGCAAGCTTGACCCTAAAACAGGAGCTACGGTACTTAGTTTCACCATTGACGAAGTGGTGGAACGAGGGGAGGGAGGATTATTAGGTATGGTCCATCATCCTGATTTTATGACTAATGGATTGCTATACGTTGTTTACAATTACAGCAGATCGGGCAATTACACGGAGAAAGTGGTAAGATTCAGGTTCGCAGATAACAAACTCATTGAACCCCTTGTATTGCTTGATAACATACCGGCTTCGAGTATACATAATGGCTCCAGGTTGCTTATCAGCCCCGACAATAAACTGATCATTACAACCGGTGATGCTTCGAACGCTTCAGCCGCACAATCCCTGTCATCTTTGTCGGGCAAGATCCTCCGCATCAACCTGGATGGTACTATCCCGGCAGACAACCCTTATCCGGGCAGTCCTGTCTGGAGTTTTGGACATAGAAATCCGCAAGGCATTGTGCTGATCAGTGAAAAGCTGTATGCCTCAGAACATGGGCCCAGCGTTGAGGATGAAGTCAACATCCTTCAAAAGGGAAGAAATTTTGGATGGCCAGATGTTACCGGTCCCTGCGATGGCAGCGAACAGAATTTTTGCACAACAAACAATGTTGCAACACCAATATGGTCGTCAGGAAGTTCTACATTAGCTGTTGCCGGCATAGACTACTATAATAATGAACGAATAGCAAGATGGAAAAATTCAATTCTGATGGCCACACTAAAAGACGCTACCCTTTACCAGCTCAAACTCAATGGCTCGGGTAATGTTGAATCGGTATCCGGATCTTACAGGGGTAACTGGGGGAGGCTACGTGACATTTGTATATCTCCTGCCGGAAGGGTTTACCTATGTACAAGTAACGGCGGAGGCAACGACCGGATCGTTGAGATCCAGCGATAAGAATTCCGGATTGCAGATTAGCTTCGCTGAACTAGTTCCGGATTCCGGATTCAGTATATCATATCAATCCGGAATGCAAAATCCGGAATCCGGAATTATAACGAAACTCCTCTTTTCCACGGAATAAAATCATCCTGGTTCAACTGCACTGACTTGGGGATCACCTCTCCGCTCGCAGCTTTTATACAATACTCCATGATCTCCTCACCCATCTGCTCAATGGTTTTCGCACCATCAATGATAGGACCACAGTCGATATCAATAATATCCTTCATTTTAGCAGCCAGTTTCGAATTGGTAGCCAGTTTGATGGTTGGACAAACGGGGTTGCCCGTTGGCGTTCCCAATCCTGTGGTGAAAAGGATCAATGTTGCTCCGGATGCAGCCTTACCTGTAGTTGCTTCAACATCATTACCGGGCGTACAAACCAGGCTTAAACCTGGCTTAGTTGCAGGTTCCGTATAATCAAGCACATCTACAACAGGGGAAGTCCCGCCTTTTTTGGCAGCACCAGCACTTTTTATGGCATCAGTGATGAGGCCATCGCGAATATTTCCGGGAGATGGATTCATGTGAAATCCAGAACCCGCTTTTTCCGCCTCTTCGCTATAAGCACCCATCAGGTGTATGAATTTTTCAGCTGTTTCTTTGCTCGCAGCCCTGTCGATCAATTCCTGTTCTGCTCCGCATAGTTCAGGGAATTCCGCCAATAATATTTTGCCGTTCAGTGCTACCAGCAGATCAGAAAAATAGCCCACAGCCGGATTAGCCGAAATACCGCTGAAGCCATCACTGCCGCCACATTTCACGCCAACACAAAGTTTATCAAGCGATGCTGGTTGGCGTTCCTGTTTATTGATCTCTATCAGTCCCCTGAAGGTTGTCGAGATCGCTTGTTTTACAAGATCTTCTTCGCTCACCGAACCCTGCTGCTCAAATACGTGAATGGGTTTGGAAAAATGAGGATTCCGTTCTTTGATCGTATCCAGGAATGACCCAAGTTGCAGATGCTGGCATCCAAGACTTAATACGGTGACACCGCCAACATTGGGGTGATCTGCATATGCAGCCAGGAGTTTTTCGAGCATCGCCGAATCCTGCCTGGTGCCACCACAGCCTCCCTGGTGATTCAGAAACTTGATGCCGTCAACATTTTTAAAGATCCTGTTCTGGTGTACAACAGGGGGACTCAAATTGATATCGCTGTCCAGCGATTCCCCTTTTTCATAGGCTTCACGGAGCAGCCTGGTATACTGCTTGTATTTATCAGTGACCGCATATCCCAGCTCATTATGCATTGCTTCACGGATCACATCCAGGTTCCTGTTCTCACAGAAAACGGTTGGAATGAATAACCAATAATTGGCTGTTCCCACACGGCCATCCGGACGGTGATAGCCCATAAAAGTCCTGCCTTTGAATTTAGACACGTCTGGGGCCTGCCAGGTGTATTGCACACCGCGATAAGAATATGGATCTGCAGCATGGCGCAGATTCTCAGTGGTCATCCTTGATCCTTTCTTTACATCAAATTCAACTTTCCCCACAAGAACGCCATACATGATCACCTCACTTCCCTTAGCCAGATCAGCAGTATAGAATTTATGCTTGGCAGGGATCTTTTCCTGCATTTCAAACAGCTGGTTTTCAAAACTGATCAGTTCTCCTTTCTCGAGGTCACGCAATGCAACGATCACATTATCTTTTGGATGTATTTTCAGAATTCTGTTCATGTTATTAGATGTGCAAATACGAAATTATGTAAATGTGCAAACCTTTGGTAAAAAAAAGTCATCCCAAAATGTTTCGAGATGACTCTTTCCTGTTTATCTTTTGCATTATCCGGTTAACCTGTTACCCGGTCAGCACACTAAATAAAAAGAGGCCATATTTAGGCAGGTCTTTTCTCATTCGCCCCAGATCTCATCTTTTCCCTGTAACCAGAGCTTGACAGATTCGGTAGTGACTGACTTAGGACGCTCCAACGGAAGGCTCAATACCCTGTCCCAGCATAGTGAAGCCAAAACGCCAAGTGCGCGACTCACACCAAACAATACGGTATAGAACTCATATTCCACCATGCCGTAATGAACAAGCAGGGCACCAGAATGAGCATCCACATTTGGCCATGGGTTTTTGACTTTTCCTAACGACTGTAATATCGGGGGAACAACATCGTATATATTCCAGACAATATTCACCAGGGGAGAATCAGGCATATGTTTCTTGCCAAATTCCATTTGTGCGGTGAACCTTGGGTCTGTTTTTCTGAGTACGGCATGTCCATACCCGGGAACAACTTTTCCCTCGCTCAGCGTTTTTCTGACATAGTCAGCGATCTGCTCTTTAGAAGGGTTTTCCACACTGAGTTGCTCCTGCATTTCAAAGATCCACTTGATCACTTCCTGGTTGGCGAGGCCATGCAATGGACCTGCAAGTCCGTTCATGCCTGCCGCAAAACTGAGAAAAGGATCACTGAGGGCAGAACCTACCAGGTGAGTTGCATGGGCTGACACATTGCCCCCTTCATGATCTGCATGAATGGTCATATATAACCTCATCAATTCCCAAAAACTCTCATCTTCATAACCCATCATATGGGCGAAATTCCCAGCCCAGTCAAGCAGGCCGTTTGGTTGGATATGTACGCCTTCTTTATATTTTCTCCTGTATATATAAGCCGCTATGCGGGGAAGCCGCGCCAGCAAATCCAAAGCATCGTCAAATGTGGCATCCCAGTAGTCTTTCTTGTTCATTCCACCCTGGTATTTTTTTGAGAACTGGCTTTCCGTTTGGAGTGCCATGATACCTACCACGAACTGGGTCATGGGGTGGGCGCTGACCGGCAGCGATTCTATTGTATCGAAAACATAGTTTGGAACGTGTGAACGACGCTGCAAGATCGAGGTTACGCGTGCTACATCATCCTTTTCAGGCAATTCACCTATCAGCATGAGGTAGAAAAGGCCTTCAGGCAGGGGTTCGCCCCCATCAATTGCTTTTGGAAGCTTTGCTTGTAATTCAGGGATCGAATACCCACGGAAACGTATACCCTCATTTGCATCAAGCAGGGATGTTTCTGTCACCAGGCCTGTAATGCCCCTCATTCCCTGGTAGATCTGTGAAAGGGTCACTTCCCCGATCTTCCTGTTACCATGTTCTTTGATGATGTCCTTAATCTCTGTGGAAACCAGGTCCGCTTTCGTTTTAAAACGTTCTTTTAACACTTCCATATGGCTTGCTGAATTGATTTTCGGCCTTAAAAACTAAAGGTAGCCAAAGCTATTTATCACAACAAAACTTAATGCCGAAAGTTGTTGCAGAATGGCTATTTAGGTGCCTTTTTGTACAACCAGATGGTGACAAAGGCAAATACCACATTAGGTACCCAGGCGGCCACATATGGATTCAGGTTGCCCTTTACCGAGAATATGGTTGAGAACCTGTCAGTCAAAATGAACACAGCACAAATGATGATCCCCATGGCAAGATGTACACCGCTGCCGCCACGGATCTTCCGGCAGGCCAGGATGGCGCCGATCAGGGTAAGAATGACAACGGCAACCGGGGTGGACATCCTGTGGGCTTTTTCCATCTGCAGTTCTTTTACAGATTCTGAACCCCGCAATTTTTCCAGTGCGATCATCCGTGTGAGTTCCGGAGTGGTAAGCCTTGACTTTACATATTCATCCCTTTGCAGGTCAAGGGGTTTGAAATTGAAATTCCTGTACAACTCCTGGTGATATCTTACATCTTCTTTTAACTCACCGATAGTTCTCTCGATCACACTGTTCAGCTTCCACATTTTCCTGGCAGTGTCCCAGTTTATATTATCCGCCCTGAGATTATAGACCACCCTGTTATCCACTACCCTGTCCAGGAAAAAATTACTCCCCGTTTTTGCAGCCGTGTCGTAATACCTGATGCCGCAATAAGAGAAAGAATCCACCCGCATGTAAATACTTTTGGTGACCACATCCTGCAACGGGCTCTTGATATATTTCGCTTCAAATTTCGTTCTTTTCTCATTGGCACGGGGAAGTACATAGTAGTTTGCGAAATACAGGATCACACCCAGTAACAGGCCTCCGATAACATAGGGCCTCAGGATCCTTCCCAGGCTTACTCCGCTTGCAAGGATCGCAATGAATTCAGAACGGTTGGCCATCTTGGAAGTAAAAAAGATCACGGATATGAATACGAAGAGGGGAAACAGCATCGCCACTATGAAAGGGACGAATCCGGCATAATATTCTACGGCAATGGTTTTCGCAGGCAGCTTGGCCCGGGTGAAATCATCCGTATGCTCACTCATATCTATTACAGTAGAAATAAGCGTGAACAGGATCACCGAGAAAAAAAATGTAGTGAGGAACTTCGTAAATATGTACCAGTCTAATTTCTTCAGCTCAGATGGTTTAAGTGGGCAAAATTACTTGTTTTATATGGTAGGGGAAGTTAAAATCTATTCCCCCGATATTGTAATTTGGGGTATGAAAAAATTTCTTCTGCTGGCCTTCTTCCTGAGCTCCGCAAGCCTGCTGGCTGCACAGGATCTTTCTTTATTTGAAAAACAACTTTTCATTTCCAACGAAGACAGTTTGCGCTGCAGGATACTCACGCCGGTCAATTACAAGCCGGGGGTAAAATATCCGCTGGTGGTTGTTTTGCACGGTTCAGGAGAAAGAGGCGATAACAATGAAAGCCAGCTGATCTGGGGCGGAGAACTTTTTGCCGATTCTGCCAACAGGGCCAAATACCCGGCTATAGTTGTTTTTCCTCAATGCCCGGCCAATGAAAGATGGGCGCCAGGGAAAAGAATAGACGCTAAAGATTCCCTTGGAGGGCTGCGGGTATATTCGGATTCTGCGATCATGAAACCCATGAAACTGGTGCTGGATTTTATAGACACGCTGATCGCAGCGGGAAGGGTTGATACTAAAAAGATCTACGTAGGCGGCCTATCCATGGGTGGTATGGGCACATTCGACATATTATCCCGGAGACCTGACCTGTTTACCGCTGCATTTGTGATCTGCGGAGCCGGTGACCCGAATGCCATTAAAAAATACCGGAAAGGCCTGCCGGTATGGGTGTTCCATGGTGCCGCAGATCCCGTGGTTCTGGTGTCCAATGGCCGGCTCATGGCAGGCCTGTTGCAAAAGGAACATTTCAGGGTCAGATACACGGAATACCCCGGCGTAGGTCACGACAGCTGGAAAAACGCATTCGCAGAGAAAGAATTACTGCCGTGGTTGTTTGCACAGAAAAAGTAAAAATCAAAAGTCAAAAGTCAAAATCGAAGGTCGTATTTTTGACTTTTGACTTTTGAATTTTTACCTCCATCACAGCCTCACCTTAAGCCTTCCCGCCATTTCATTTTTCCATGAACTGAAACTGCCGTCAATGATCTTTTTTCTCGATTCTGACACCAGCCAGAGATAAAAAGCCAGGTTCTGAATAGATGCAATGGTAAGTCCCAGGATCTCTTTGGATTTGATAAGATGCCTGAGATAACTCTTGGAATAGTTCCGGCTGACTTCACAATCCAACCCCTCGTCAAGCGGCGAGAAATCGTGCTCCCATTTCTTATTGTCTATATTGACTACTCCATTGGTAGTGAACAGCATGGCATTTCGCCCGTTACGGGTAGGCATCACACAATCAAACATGTCAACGCCCAGGGCTATGCATTCCAGCAGATCCCAGGGCGTTCCCACACCCATCAGGTAGCGTGGTTTATGCTGAGGTAAAAATTCGCAGGATAGACCACAATATTCATAGATCATCTCTGTGGGTTCACCAACACTCAACCCCCCTATGGCATTACCCGCTGCATTTTTTGAACTGATGAATGCACAGGATTCCTTTCTCAGATCTGCAAAAGTTCCTCCCTGGACAATAGGAAAAAGATTTTGCGTGTATCCGTATTTGCCCGGCGTTTCTGCAAGCCTGCTAATACACCTGTCCAGCCATCGATGAGTCAGGTGCATGGACTCTTTCACATATTGATAATCACTGGGGTATGGAGGACATTCATCAAAGGCCATGATGATATCCGCACCTATGCTTCGCTGGATATCCATGACTGATTCCGGGGTGAACAAATGCCTGGATCCATCTATATGGCTTTGGAAAACCACGCCTTCCTCGGTGATCTTCCTGCTCGATGCCAGAGAAAACACCTGGTACCCGCCACTGTCTGTCAAAATAGGCCGGTCCCAGCCCATGAAACGGTGCAACCCTCCTGCATCTTCCAGCACAGCTGTGCCGGGCCTTAGATAGAGATGGTAGGTATTACCCAAAATGATCTTTGCATCCACATCATTTCTGAGCTGCTGTTGTGAAACCGCCTTCACGCTGCCTACCGTACCTACCGGCATAAAAATAGGCGTAGGTATCTCTCCATGATCGGTGACCATGGTTCCTGCCCTCGCTTTTGATGCGTTATCCGTTGCTGTTATGGAAAATGAAAGTTCCAGCTTGGTGTATTAGGGCGCAAAAATAGACATATGTTATAAGTTTTCCACAGTTGTGCAAGAGATTAGTGACTGAAACACATAGGTCTTAAGTATTTTCGCCCACATGTTGATACCTTGGGAATGGATCCTGCTTGCAGGTTTTGCACTTGTGACGCTAATCCAGTTATTTTATTATCTTTTTTTCTTCAGAAGACTGGCCTTCTTCAAACCCCCAACTTACGACAGCAACCAGGAACAACCCGTCAGCGTGGTGATCTGTGCACGAGATGAAGCCGCCAACCTCGCTGTCAATCTCCCAGGTGTGCTTGTGCAGTCGTATCACAGCACCCATGAAGTGGTGCTCGTCAACGATAATTCACAGGATGAGTCACGATACCTGCTGGAGGGACTTCACAAACAATTCCGGCAGCTTAATGTAGTTGAGCTCAAGCAGGAGGCCCAGCTTATCCCCGGCAAGAAATTCCCTTTATCTATGGGCATCAAATCAGCAAAACACGAGGTAGTGTTGCTGACGGATGCAGATTGCGTGCCTGCATCAGAATTCTGGATCCAGAAAATGCAGGAACCATTCAAAGACGATATTGAGATCGTACTGGGTTATGGTGCCTACCATAAGAAAAAAGGGCTGTTGAATAAACTGATCAGGTTTGAGACTTTTCATACCGCCATTCAATATCTTTCATATGCACTTGCGGGTGTGCCGTATATGGGAGTAGGCCGAAACCTGGCGTATAAAAAAGGCCTGTTCTACCGGCTGAAAGGCTTCTCTTCACATAATCATATCCCGGGTGGAGACGATGACCTTTTCATCAATATGGCCGCCAACAAACGCAATACTGCCGTTGTCATAGATCCTGAAGCCCATACCCTGTCTGTACCTCACAGGAATTTCAGTGCATGGTTCAAACAGAAGACCAGGCATTATTCCGTAGCGAAATTCTATAAGCCGCTGCACCGCTTCCTGCTGACAATATATTCGGTGTCACAATTCCTTTTCTATCCCCTTTTTGTTGTAGCCATGTTTTTCTGCGACTGGAGGATCGTGCTTGGCATTTTCCTGATGAGGATGATCATACAGAGTATTGTTTATTTCAAAGCGATGAAGAAACTGAATGAAAAAGATTTGTTTCCCTGGTACCTGTTCTTCGATATCTGCCTGGTATTTTTTTACATCATATTCTTTCCCGCAGTGCTGAAAAAACCTAAAGCGGTCTGGAAATAAATCAACCCCATGAGTGAACAGGGCATGCATCTGCTAAAAAAGTATTTTTCCGATTTCACAGAAGAGCAGGAAAGACAGTTCGCATTGCTCGATGGCTTGTATGGCGAATGGAACGAGAAGATCAATGTCATATCCCGGAAAGACATTGAAAGTTTATATGAAAAGCATATCCTGCATTCACTGGCCATTGCAGCGATCTTCGATTTCTCACAGGCCCAGGGCCTGAAGATCCTCGATGTGGGAACAGGCGGTGGATTCCCCGGACTTCCGCTGGCGATCATGTTTCCCAATGTATCTTTCACACTGGTGGATTCCATTGGGAAAAAACTGAAAGTGGTCAATGCAGTAAGTGAGGGAATCGGCCTGAAGAACCTGGTAACCAGGCATACAAGAATGGAAGAGCTAAAAGGAGAATCTTTTGATTTCGTGGTATCCAGGGCGGTGGCTCCCCTGAAAGACCTGTGGAAATGGAGCAAACACCTGATCATTAAAGACAGAAAGATCCCTGACTTCAAAAACGGCATGATCTTCCTCAAAGGAGGTGACCTGGCTGCAGAAATCTCTGAAAGCAGGCTAAGACCCCATATCTGGGATATCTCCACGATCTATGAAGAGCCCTGGTTCTCAGAAAAATACATCCTTTACGTGCCCGCATGAGACTAAATTTATTACCACGAAAATGGTATTGAAGAGGTATTATCTTTACATAGATTTGCGATAATGGAACAGATCACCGTGTGCATTGTGGAAGACAATTATGATATACTCCAGGCGCTGGAGCAGATCATCATGATGAGCGACGGATACAAACTCCTGGGTTCCTTTACTTCTGCAGAAGATGCTATTGTTGGCCTGCCTATTCTTCATCCCAACGTGGTGCTGATGGACATTAACCTGGGAAAGATGAATGGAATTGAATGTGTAAAAGCGATCAAACCCCTGCACCCCGAGATACTTTTCATGATGTGTACCGTGTATGAAGAAGATGAAAAGATCTTCGAAGCATTAGCTGCTGGAGCCAACGGATATATTCTGAAGAAAACTGCTCCTGCAAAAATGCTCGAAGCGATCAGGGAGTTATATGAGGGTGGCGCTCCAATGAGCAGCCAGATCGCAAGAAAAGTTGTTAATGCTTTCCAGAAACCACATTCCGCACAAATAGATTCACTATCCAATCGTGAAGCCGAGATCCTGGAATACCTCGCGAAAGGGCTTTTGTATAAAGAGATCGCAGCCCACCTGAACATCGCCCAGGAAACGGTAAGGAAACACGTATACCATATTTACGAGAAACTGCACGTAAACAACCGGGTAGAAGCGGTGAACAAGTATTTCGGACGATAAGTATATTTTTGCGAGTAAAAATTAATGCAACCTGCAACCTGCAGCCTGCAACCTGCAACCTGCAACCTGCAACCTGCAACCTGCAACCTGCAACCTGCAACCTGCAACTAACTACCAGGTAATCTCCAACCTATTGTCCCTCCGGTCCACGTCCGCCATACGGCCGGAAGGATCGATCTCCAGGAGGCGAAGATTGACCAGGTTGGCATCCACTTCCACAATATAATTCGGATGGGTCCATTTCCAGGGTTCGTGTACTGATCTCTTCAGGGTTGTGTCTTCAGCAGGCTTGGATCCGAAACAGAGATACTGGGGTATGTACGCAAGATGACGGGAGCCGTCCTTAAATGTGAGCATAAGGTCGATGGGCATTGGCATCCCCCCGGTATTCTTAAGCCTGACCTTCATTTTGGGGCCATCCTGCCATAAACTGTCGATCCCATAATTAATGGTGCGTGTGGTATTTACGAAATACTGCCTGTACCAGTCAAGCTGCATGTTACTAACGCCCTCGGATATCCGAATAATGTCATCCACACCAATATGTTTGAAACTGTATTTCCTGTACAGTTCCTGGAACACTTTATCCCTGTTCGCGTTGCCAATGACATAACCAAGCTGTTCATAAAAAACTGCGCCTTTATCATATGAACTGACCGTATAGCCATATTTGGTATTGAAGTGATCCGCATGGGTTGTCAGAGGTTCTTCAAACTCGGATTTCGCCAGTTTAATGTAGGATGCATACACCTCAGCCAGTGGGTTATGGATCGAATCTCCATTTTTCCAGGCGATCACTTTATTCTCGGCATAAGTTGCGAACCCTTCGTCGATCCAGGGTTCCAGTGATTCATTATTGGACATTACCATGGGGATCCAGCTATGAAGAAACTCGTGGTAAATGGCAGATTCCCCTGCACCGGTTACCAGGGCTGCCATGGGATATTCCATGGCTCCGGTTCCTCCTTGTATGAAAGAGAATTGGCGGTAAGGATATTTGCCGAAATACTTTTCTATATAGGGAATGGTTTTGTCAATGTTTTCCAGCACATGCTGCCACTCATAATCATAATTGCGGATGAATAAACCGGCATTATTGGAGAAGATCGCTTTAGTGGAAGCGGGCAAATTCGAAAAGATCTTCTGCAGGTGTACAGGAGAGACTTTGTAAAATGCATGCAGAACCAGGCCATCACGGGATGTTCTTGTTTCATGCTTGAATTCCGGATCGGCGGCCCAGACAAAATCGTGAACGTTCGGCGCAGAGAATTTCCAGGTGAGCGTATTGCCAGCCGGGCGTGTAACCTTTGCTCCCTTGGCTTCATACCCATACCCGATCTCGTTTGGATTCTGCAGGTACCCGGTACCGGCAACAACAAATTCCTTATTCAGTGTGATGTTGACATCAAAATCCCCCCAAACGCCAAAGAATTCGCGCCCCACATAGGGATTGGCCTGCCAGCCCCTGTTGTTATATTCAGCCAGTTTCGGATACCACTGTGCCATACTGTACCTGACACCCTCGGCACTTTCGCGGCCTCCTCTTCTTACGATCAGTGGCACACGGGCCTCAAACTCAGTTTCGATCAATAC
>JAHEFC010000514.1 GCA_024640385.1 Sphingobacteriales bacterium | reverse complement strand
ATAAAACTCTTTCTTCCGGTATCCGTGCAGTCAACTCCATCCTTGGTGCGGCCTGCCAATGCGTGTGTGGCGGCGAACCGGACCTTGCACCTTTAAGATCATAATATTTCGAAATTGCAGGGATGGCTACTGTGTTAAAATATTCATCTGCCGGATAATCTGTATTCCAGCTGTTACCGTCAACACGCATACCAAACCTGAGCATAAGATCAGGATTAAAATGCCATTCATCCTGCATAAAAAAACCAAGCCTGCTGATCATGAACTTACAGCCGGCATCAGTTGACTGGTCATTCACCGGCTGCTCTGATTTCATGAGTGTTCGTTGAAAACGTGAAGGGTAGGCATTCAACATAAGATCCTCTATCCTCCTGAATTGATAATTTCCATAGTAGCTGCTTACGATAAGGTCATTCAGCCAGGAAAAACTCATATCAGTGCCAATGGTGAATACATGACGACCATGAATGAATTTCATGACATCAACAAGGGCAAACTCCTTTCCTTTGAAAAGACTTACCTGGCTTGAACCGTTAGAGCCTAAAATAATGGAGCCAGCACCATCCAGTATATTCACCACTGGAAATGGCGACCCAAGTATCTGCCGGTCATCTTTCTGGTCAGTATATGTCAACAGTAACCGGTTATTCAGCTTGCTGCTTAAAAAACTCCGCCATTCGAATGTTGCCACATTGGTGTTGGAGAATATCTCATATCCATTGTTCCGAAAACGAACCATGGTACTCCCGCTGGGTGAATTAGGGGTTTGTCTTTCAGCACTATTCAATCTATAGGTCAATGTAAACTTATTTTGAAGAGAAAGATTCCAGTCCAGCTTTGTGATAAACCTGATGGCGCGAAGACTATTCATACTTTCATCGTACCGGCCTGGGTCATACCCATAACGATTAAGTAATGTATCTCTTAATGCATCCAATTGCTGCCTGGAGCTGTTCCCTTTATACTCTCCCAGGTCAAAGGGCTGGGGTTGATCTTCTTTTTGCCATTCCAATGAAGTGAAATGAAACAGTTTATCCCTGATCAACGGCCCGCTGACCCAGGCTCCCAAGGTGTTATTGAAAAATGGCGAAAGCCTGGATCTCTCCCCGGTTGATGCATCCTTTTCAGGAGACTTGCCAGCCATATCTTCGTTCCTGAAATAATACCACACTGAACTGTTGACTTGATTTGATCCGGAGCGGGTGATGGCATTTATGCTGGCGCCAGTGAAATTGCCATATTGCACTTCATAAGGTGACAAAAGTATTTTGATCTCCTCGATCGCATCCATTGATATGGGCGGAGAGGAAGTCTGCCCCCCGTTGATCCCATTGAATGATACACCCAGGAGATCCTGGTTGTTGGAGCCGTCAACAAAAAAAGCATTGAACCGGCTATTTTGCCCGGCAAACGACACACCGGCATCACCAGTCATTTTAGACTGTGGGACCAGCCTTGCATAATCCTGTAAATTTCTACTGATCGAAGGCATGTCTTTCATTACCTGGGGAGAAATGATGGTCTCAATCCCGATTGATTCATCACTCTTTCTTTTTTGCTTTAAAATGATCTGCTCCATCTCTTTTTCTGCCCTGTTGAGAATGAAAACCCGTAATTCCCTGTCATCCGGCTGTGCACGAAAAAATTCAGCACCGAATTCAGCATATAGGTTCTCCATGATGTTGGACCGATAACCAACAAAGGAGATAGAAACGCGATACGGCCCACCAGGTTTCAGATTAAAAATATGGAAATAACCCCTTGCATTGGTTCGGGTTATATACTGGTTCTTTGTGGGAACATGAACAACAGTAACTGTAGCACCTTCCAACACTTCACCTTCCATTGACTTAACAATACCCGATACACTGCAGTTGGTCTCCTGGCATTGAGCAGTGTCGATCAGCATCATGCAAATGGATGCCAACAAGCAGAACCTCCATAGGTATGACCTTATATTGAGCCATTTTGTGCGCAAGAGGGATCAGTTAGCAGTTTAAACTAATAAAAACTAACTGGTTGTAAAAACACAAAAACATGGATTCTGTCGAAAATCCATGTTTTTGGTCGAAAATCTATTCCGGCAATCGATAATAAAAACCCCCGGATAGACATCCAGGGATTGACATTTCATCAGTATGAATAGATCGTTTTTGTTTTGTACAGAACATCACCTGATTGATACCCCTTATACGTCTTAAGCAATTGCACCGGATAGCCATCATTATCATAATTATACTGGAACTCAAATGGCTCCATAGTAGGAAAACTGCCGGAATATGTTTTTTCCTGGCCTATCAGGTTGTTCCTTGACAGGTTAGATAAAAAGATGTTGGGCATATTCATGTGTGCATATGGATTGACATTAAAATCATATTTATACTTCCCAGACTCACCTCCCCCTCTTGAACTCAATGCCTCGTCTTCCACTTTGTTTCCGCCTATGATCTTCATGTTGTACTCCATCGAGTTTCCATTGCTGTACAGATAATCTATTTTGATCCGCGCCTGGCCCGGAGGAAAGCTGTATTCTACGGCTGCCCCGGTTTCCTGGTCATAACTTTTCTGGCGGATATTCGTCACCCTGGTGCCCTGTGCATTATAGCTGAACTCTGTGAATCCGATCTTATCGCCATCGGCCTCAAATCTTTCGATCTTGTCTACCCTGTTCCCTTCGTGGAAATATTTGTCCGTGAATGTCAGCTGCAATTCCTGGAACTGTGGCAACTTCTGGTAGAAATCTATCTTAGCGAGGCTCCCGTCCGCATTGTAAGAGTAT
>JAHEFC010000513.1 GCA_024640385.1 Sphingobacteriales bacterium | reverse complement strand
ATGATATCAAGAAGTTATTGTTCAATATTCTTTCATCACAGACTTACCAGTTGCCTTCAGTGGGTGTCAAAGAACCGGAAATGCTGATGGCCAAAGATTTTGTGTTCAGGGGTATGATACGAAAAAGACTATCTGCAGAGCAATTCGCCGATGCCGTGAGCGCGGCTCTTACGCCCCTTTATGGAGACAGTATGATCGTGTCAAAAGTGCTGCCAACTTCGGTCAAATCGAATATCCCCTTCACCAGGGCCTCGCTGGTGGTCAATAACCCGTTCCTCACGGCGCTGGGAAGGCCCGGCAGGGAAACGGTGACCACTAGCCGAAGTTCACAGGCCAACCTGATCCAGGCCCTTGAACTTACAAATGGGAACACTTTCAATCAAGGGATCAAAAGAGCCGCGGAAATATGGCGGCGGGAGTATTCCGATCCGGCAAAATTAATAACAGTATTGTATAGACGAAGTCTGGGCAGGCTGCCGTCAGGGGATGAACAGTCCATAGCCATGAATGCCCTTGGAGCAAACCCGACAACGGATGACATACAGGACCTGATGTGGGCCATGATGATCCACCCTGAATTCCAGCTTATCTATTAACTATTGCCAGAACATGAAAAGAAATTGGAACCGTAGGGATTTTTTAAAACAGACCAGTGCAGCAACAATGGCAGCATTGGCGGCAGGAGCACCTGCTGCCGGTTTACTCTCCGGCTGTTCCCGTACACCAAAGATCAGGTCAACAGCCGATACCGTGATCCTGCTGTGGATGGCGGGTGGCATGGCGCATACTGAAACATTCGACCCGAAAAAATTCACACCGTTTGAAAAAGACATGGAAGGCAACAGGGTGCTCAGCACCTTTCCCGCCATTCCGACAGCTCTGGATGGCGTAAATTTCTCAGAGGGACTTCAATCCATCGGCAATATCATGGACCGTGGCACACTGATCCGTTCTTATGTGGCAGCAGACATGGGTCATATCCTTCATTCTCGTCACCAGTACCACTGGCATACCTGTTATGAACCGCCTCAGAGTGTAGCGGCACCCCATATCGGATCCTGGATAGCAAGCCTGCTCGGTCCAAAAAATCCTGTCATTCCATCATTTATAGATATCGGGCAGCGGTTTTCAGTAGGCGAAGCCGAAGAGCTTAAAGCATTTCATACAGCCGGTTTTCTGGGTAATGAATTTGGCCCTTTTATGATCCCCGACCCTACACAGGGACTGGAATCAGTAAGGCCTCCTGTTGGCATGGATGCTAAACGATTTGAAAAACGAAACAAGATCTATAATGACCTCATCAGCAAAACTGCTTTGGGAGAGTTTGGAAGTGATTACCAGAGAGAGTCATTACGCAGGTCTATGGAACAATCCTACAGGTTGCTGAATTCGCCGGAAGCAAAAGCATTCGATATCAGTCTTGAGCCAAAGGAAAGTTACGATACATATAATACGGGCAAGTTCGGACTGGGTTGTTTATTGGCGAAACGTCTTACACAACAAGGCGCACGGTTTATCAGCGTGACAACTGAATATGAACCTTTCATGGGTTTCGATACCCACGAGAACGGACACACGCGGATGGTGGGAATGAAGAAACTGATAGACATGCCCATTGCACAATTGGTGAAAGACCTTGAACAAAGCGGACACCTGGACAGAACCATCATCATCCTGGCCAGTGAGTTCAGTCGTGATATGATGGTGGAAGGCAAACCAGACCTCAAGGTTCTGGAACAGGTTAACCAGCCGGATGTATTGACTGAATTGAAATTTTACGGCATGCACCGGCATTTCACTGATGCAGGCTCGGTACTGATGTTCGGTGGCGGAATCAGGAAAGGATCCGTTTACGGCAAAACTGCTGATGAACGTCCATGTAAAACAATTGAGAACCCGGTAAGGATCGACCAGTTGCATCAAACGATCTATCATGCACTTGGCATTCCTCCCGATACGCAATATGAAATAGAACGAAGGCCATTTTATACCACGCCAGATGGAAAAGGCAAACCCATCATGGACCTGTTCACGGCATCAACATAAGTTCATTTACAATTAATCATTCAAATAAATCATCCATTCGTGATCAGACACAGTGTTCCATTTTTGCTTCTGTCAATGCTTTTTCTATTCTCCTGCTCCCAAAAGAAAAATGAACAGGCCATATCTGCCGATCCAAAACTGGCCAATTTGAGATTGCCAGAAGGATTTCAGGCCGACAGGCTGTTTGGACCTTCGGAAAACGGGGAAGGTTCCTGGGTATCAATGGCCTTCGATAACAAGGGAAGACTGATCGCGTCTGATCAATACGGTGCTTTATACAGAATGGTGATCCCTGCTATAGGAGACACCGCCAAAGTGAAAGCAGAACGTTTGATCATTCCATCTCCGGACGGCACCACAGATACCTCATCCAAAAAGATCAGTATCGGTTTTGCACACGGGCTGCTCTATGCCTTCAACAGCCTATACGTCATGATCAATCACAACAGCAACGATGAATTTTCAAAAGGAAGTGGACTCTACAGGCTACAGGATACCAACGGTGACGACCAGTACGATAAACTCACTCTGCTGAAAGAACTCGACGGAGAAGGTGAACACGGTCCGCACAGCATTAAATTGTCACCAGATGGAAAGTCACTTTTTGTGATCGCCGGTAATTTTACGAAGATCCCTCAAATGAATTCTTATCGGATAACACCGGACGGAAAACTGGATAACCTGCTGCCGTTTCTGAAAGATCCCAACGGGCATGATAATACAGTCCATTGGGAGGGCGG
>JAHEFC010000188.1 GCA_024640385.1 Sphingobacteriales bacterium | reverse complement strand
CGCATCCTGAATATATGGCCCTCTGAGGTGTATAATTACAAAACATCTTCGCTTGACCTCATCCCGGTTAACTACAATGTGAAATTCAATCCTGATGTTAATGGCCAGCCGGGCTTTAAAAACCTGGGGCTGAACCCTGAAAATGCGAAAGGTAATATTGTTGTAGTTGCCGGTAAATTCAAATACCCTACGGTCTGGCGAATGACTTCGGCCATAGAAAAAAAGATCGGTAAAGGATGGAGTTCGGGTATCGAATTTCTTCTTACTGAAAATCTCCACGAGATCAGATATACCAATGTGAATCTATTGCCTCCTGAATTAAAATCATCTGGCGCTGGTTCCCGCACCGTATATTCTGCTAATGGTCTGCCTCCAAAGGTGCCAATGAATGGAGCTAATCCTTACAATGCCATTTTGTTGCTGGAGAACAATGGGTCTGGTAAGGGATTCTCTTATAGTGTGAGTGCAACAATCAGTTCGCCCGCCAGTTTGCGATCAGCATTTCATGCTGCCTATACATTTGGGAATGCTAAAGCAGTTTTTGAACCTACCGGTTTATCGGGTCCTAATTTCCAGCAATGGAGGTCACTGGAAACGGTAAATGGCCGAAACGACGCTAACAGGTCGACATCCGACTTTGATCTGGCACACCGGATCTATGTATACGGCATGCGTAGGTTTACCTATGCGCAGGAAAATATCTCAACTACCATCTCTTTCTTTTACCAGGGGCAATCAGGACAACCATATAGTTATGTCTATGAGCGGAGCATGGTCAATGATCTTGGTCAGAACGAGAGTTTCGACCTGATATATGTGCCCACCAGTAAGGAAATTCAGGAGATGAGCTTTATCCCGATCAGCGGGAGCAGCGGCAATTATTCAGCAGATCAACAGAGAGCGATGCTGGAGAAATTCATTCAATCCGATCGTTATCTTAATTCTATCCGCGGATCATTTTCGGGAAGGAATAAAGCCAGGTTGCCTTTTACGCACACGGTGGATATCCGGATCCAACAGGAGTTCGTCATCAAAGCCGGTGAAAAGAAGATGCGGGCCGGGATCATTTTCGATGTATTCAATTTTCTGAATATGCTTAATCCGGAATGGGGCAGAACCTATGTAATGCCGGGAGATAATTTTGCGCTGATTCGTTTCGAGAAGTTTGCTTCGCCAAACGATCTGACCCCACAGTACCAGTTTAGCCCCAAACAGGGAACTCCCTGGTCTTTACAGGCAAGTACCGCTCCAGGAAACAGTGCGCGATGGATCAGTCAGCTTGGCTTTCGGTTGTATTTGTAAATCAGGTTCCGTTTATGGTATCCAGTACACGCTGTTTGTAAAACCGTCCGATGGGTATTTCAATATTTCCGATGAGGATCCGGATATTGTTATAGCCCGTGATCTTGTCAACCGGCGCAAGATAGGAACGATGAACCCTGATGAATCTTTGCTCGGGCAATAACGACTCCATGTTGGTAATGGATTTTTTTGCCAGCAGATATTTTCCGTTATTCAGAAAAATCTTTACATAATCTTTCCAGCTCTCTACATAAAGGATGTCGTGGATCATGATCTTCTCCATATGCTTATCCACCTTGATATACACGAATGCATCTTTTGGCGCGGCAATTTCCTTCTCAATGGCGATGGGCTCCAGGCCGATCGCTTTTTTAACCTTGGAAATTGACCGTAAAAATCTTTCAAACGAAACAGGTTTAACGAGGTAATCAACAGCATCCAATTCAAAACCATCGGCGGCATATTCCCTGTATGCGGTTACGAAGATCACAAGGGGGGGATGAGAAAGGCTTTTGAGAAAATCCATACCGGTAAGCTTGGGCATCTTAATGTCCAAAAATAAAAGGTCCACTTTTTTCTGGTGCATGATCTCATGGGCCTGGATAGCATTATGGCATTCTGCTACTACTTCCAGGCCTTTTACCTGGGCAATATGTGACTTTAATACCCTGATGGCCGGGGGCTCATCGTCCACAAGCATACACCTGATATTCATAACGTTGCTTTTTCAGGTTTTTTAACCGGGCTCATTTTTTCTTGTGCGGCTTCATCCAGTAACAGGCTCAGCGCTACTGAATAAAAATCACCTTCATCCTGCATATTGAGTTCATGCGTTCCCGGGTATAATAAATTAAGCCTTTTTTTTACATTTTCAATGCCAATGCCGCTGGTCGACATCTTCTGGAAATCGGCTTTGCTGTTCACGATCTTGCACCGGAGTGTATTCAACCGGACATCAATATCTACCGACATCCAGGGTTTTTCCAGGTCTTCAGAAGTGCCATGTTTAAATGCATTTTCGAGAAAAGGGATCATCAGTAACGGCGCGATCTGGTGATCTGCCAGGTTTCCGGTGATATGCACGGAGATCTCGATCCTGTCACCATAACGTTCTTTTTCCAGGTCGATATAGTTGTTCATGATCTCCACTTCTTTTTCAAGAGACACAAAAGGAGCCCGGCATTCATAGAGCATGTAACTGAGTATGGATGAAAGTTTGAGGATCAGCTGGGGTGTTTTTTCTGATCTCTCCATGGCAAAGGCATAAATATTGTTAAGCGTATTAAACAGAAAATGCGGGTGGATCTGCGCTTTCAGTAACTGCAGTTCTGCATTCACCTGTTCAGTTTTAGCGATCAACAGGTCTTTTTGTTTCTGCATCCAGTGCTTGAATAAAACGATCATGGAAGTGAATCCTGCCATTACGTTCATGGACAGGTAGCTGTTGGCCGCCCATGGATTCCTGTTGGTTGTTTTGTATTGCATCAGGTCGGCAAACGGGAACAAAACATTTGTCCGGAACAAATAATTCAACAAATAACCGCCTATTGCCCAGCAGAAGATGATCGATCCAAACTGGAGGTATTTTTCACGCAGCAGAAATGCAGGTATAAAATAGTAGGCTATCGGGTATCCATAGAGGATGAATGCCGGCACCCATAGGGTGGAGAGGATCAGCATATGTCCGTACGACTGGTCAGGAACTTTAAACAGGTAGGAGAAACAGAGAACATGAATAAACCAGTATGCCAGGTGACGGATCCACCTGTAGGAAGGGGAGAAAACAAAATTGCTTCCCAGGTTCATACATATTGGTTGTAAATACAAAATACCTTTTGTTGTTCTGTTGTCAAAGCAATTCAGACGAATAGGTCGATTTTTCGACAAAATACTGATATCATCAGTTGCTGTAAGCGCGCCTTTTAGTCCGCTGGCCTTTACAATTGTAAAAACACATTGTTATGTGATTGACCGATGGCATCCGTCAGACTAGCTTTGCATCATTAAACCAATTGACGCTATCATTAACGTATAAACAAAAACAGAATGACGTAGTGAAAGGTCCCCACAGGTAAATTTCGAATTATGAGAAAGGAATTATTCATCAGCACGGTATTATTTTTTGGATTGGCTTTATTTGGAGCATGTAAAAAAGTTGAAGCTCCCGGGGGTGGAGGTGGAAACCCCCAGGAACCGGACCTTAAAAGAAGTTTCCAGCTTGTTTTGGGAGGTTTACCCGGCGAAACAGTTCCCCGGACAGGTTTATCCGTACTGGTGTCCATCACCAACGCGCAGGGCGATACCATAGTAAAGAACAAAAGGTTGTCACTGAAACATGACCAGCAGTATTTTACTGATACCCTGTTGTCAGTCAAAGGGAATTACAACATCAGCAAGTTCTGGATCCTGCAGAACAATGAAGTGCTTTTTGTTACACCCATTACCGGGTCTTCCAGGGCCCAGGCAGTGACTGCACCGCTTCCGGTGCAGGTGTCACTTGTGTCTGCTGACCATAAACTGCAGCACATCGAAGTGGCCAGGGTTGGCGCCTACGATAAGTCGGAGGATTTTGGATATGCTCCGGGAGAGTTTGGCAAGATCGATCCGGGGCCGGTTGAAGATCCCAATGCATTGATCAGCATATGGGTACATCCATTGATCAGGATCGGTGATGTGGTGTACGACAGCATACCGGCTACCATAACTGTCCAGACCTGGGACAAAGCAGGACAGATGACTTCCCGGAATGCCGTATTCAGTGCCGGCAGAAACAAGATCGATCTGCTTAGATCAGCATCGAAGTACAAATTCAGGATCGAGAAATGGGGAACAGTTGATGAGATGGAGTTGATACCTGCGCAGGTACAAGCGGGTGCGGTTTATGTTTTTGGCGGTAGTAAACAAGCGAAGAAGCTGAGTGAAGTACTTACCTATAAAATTGTGCAGGGAGTGTCCACACCACATACCAGGTTGCTGTATAATTACAATACCGATGGTAAAATTGCAGAGATCCTTACATTTAAAAAAATGGCCGACAATTCAAATTACCTGGCGCTTAAAGAGAAGATCAATTATGATATGGGCAGGGTGGAAAGTATCTCCCGATATGATGAGGAAGCAGCAAAAACGGGATCTACTCATTTTTCCTACCTGGCAGACGGCAAGTTGCATCAGATGATCGATTACCAGGGTGGGCATCATATCAGCGCTGAGCTTAGTTATACAGCAGCTGGCGGTGGATCAGGTATTTCGGGTGATCACCTGGTGAGTATAAAATATGCCTATAGCGAACATCAGTATACTGCAGTTAGTAATCTTTCCATCCGCGGAGGGAATATGATCGAATCTTTATATTCCGCTACCAATGGGGATTATGCAAAGGGACTGTATACTTATGACTTCGGGATCAATCCCTATATACACCTGAAGCTGCCTGACCTCTATCTTTCCAATTATTCCAAACATAACCGCACTGCCGAGCAGAATGAATATTTTAAAGCCTATCCCATTGTGGAAGCATATGATTATGATTATACCTATGGAACTGATGGCTATCCGGTAGAACTCATAGTTAAATACAAAACTTATTTGACCGGTGCGCATGCCTATGATATCAGAACAGTATTCAAATATTAGAACGATGTGATGTTCTTTAAGCCCATACTGCCAAAAACTGCTGCACCAGCCTGGCAGTATGGGCTTTCTGTTAAAGGGTATTGTTAAAATGCATTGAAATTCAGAAAATTCCGTTTATGATGACAATTATCATTTCGATTACCAGAATTCTTAATATAATTTTGTAGCATTCATGAAGAAACTCCTTGTCATACTGTTGATGCTTGCTTACGGGTACTCGGCTACCGGTATGACCCTGCATTTGCATTACTGCTGTGGCAAGCTCAAGAGTATTGAGTGGTCGCCCGTGGCAGCAAACGAATGTGGCGAAAAACACAGCATGGGTTCCAAACCCTGCTGCGAAACCAAACAGATCAGCAGCAGCAAAAGCGCCGACCAGGAATACTCCCTGGTGGTGACAGACTTCGTGAATTATTCCAAAGCATTCTTCCATGTATATGCTGATCCATTACCGGTCAGCATCAGTGTATTACATACCGTTCCGTCAGGACTTACCCATTCCCCGCCACATACGGCACCGCCACTGTTCATACAATATTGCGTTTTCAGGATCTAGAACTCGTGCCGAGCAGGCTAAAGGCGAGAGGTGAGAGGCGAGAGTACTCACTCACCAATTTTCTGTTATTAAATAAGGATCATGAAAACGTTTACATATATAGTGATGTTATTCCTTGTCATTGGAGCTGGTCATGCCAATGCCAGGGATAGATTTGATCTTCCGGGTGATACTACTGTCACTTTGAAAGTGCATGGGGTCTGTGTGATGTGTAAACAGCGTATTGAAAGCGCGCTGAAGGTGAAAGGCATCAGGAATTCAAAATGGGATATGTCTACCCACATGCTTACGGTCACCTTTGATCAGGCAGCATGGAAAGAGGCCGACATCCATTCAAAGATGGCTGCGATAGGCCATGATACGGAACTCAAAATTGCGAAAGACGCTGTGTACAAAGAACTCCCGGATTGCTGTCATTATCGTGAAATGCAGCAGGAGATCAAAGTGCCGGATCCGGGTTTGAATACGATAAACGGTGTGGTGATGTCGGAAGACAAGAAAGGGAATTTCCTTCCCTTGCCGGGGGCATCATTGACCTGGATAGGCAAACCAGAGGGTGCCATGACCGATAAACATGGCGTTTTTTCTCTTCCTTTCAACGGTGCCGGCGACCTGGTGGTCAGTTATACCGGGTATGAACCGGATACCATTCATATAGCGAGTACGGCAGATGTACAGATCATACTGGCCAGCAATGGCATGTTGAATGAGGTGAAGATCGTTGCGAAGGCAAGGTCCACCTATGTAAGTACATCCAATGCATTCCGTGTGGCCACTATCACATCAAAGGAATTACTGAAAGCAGCATGTTGCAATCTCAGTGAAAGCTTTGAAACCAATCCATCGGTGGATGTATCTTATAATGATGCGGTTACAGGCTCAAAGCAGATCCAGCTACTTGGACTGTCTGGGATCTATACCCAACTCACCGTTGAAAATCTTCCCGGGCCAAGAGGGCTTGCCACACCATTGGGGCTCAATAGTATTGCAGGTCCCTGGGTAGAGAGCATACAACTCAGCAAGGGTACGGGCTCCGTGGTGAATGGCTATGAAAGTATAGCCGGGCAGATCAATGTGGAACTCAAAAAACCTGAAACGGGTGATAAGCTATATGCCAATGGATATGTCAATAGTATGGGCAAAACGGATCTGAATCTTAACTACGCCATAAAGCTGAACGACAAATGGGCTACTGCTTTTTTACTGCACGATGATTTTCTATATAACAAAACTGATTTCAATAAAGACGGTTTCCGGGATCTGCCAACGGGTAATCAATTCAGTGCGGTGAACCGCTGGAAATACGATAATGGCAAAGGATTCATGATGCAGTTTGGTGCAAAAATGTTGCTGGATAATAAAACCGGGGGGGAGCTTGATTTTAACGGCGACAAATACAATAGCCAGGTGTATGGCCTGGGTATAGAAACTGATCGCTATGAAGGATTTGCCAAGATCGGTTATGTGTTCCCCGGGAAAAAATACCGCAGTGTGGGTCTGCAGTTATCGGGATACAGCCACCAACAGGATGCATATTTTGGCCTTGATCCCTATAATGGCAGGCAGGAGAATTTCTATTCCAACCTGATCTACCAGGATATCATTGGAACCACGATCCATAAATACAGGGCGGGGATCAGCTTCAGTTCTGATAACTACAGCGAGTTGTACCAGAATCAACAGTATAACCGTGCTGAAGTGGTGCCTGGTGCGTTCTTCGAGTACACCTATACCATGAATGAAAAGTTCAACCTGGTAGCGGGCATCAGGGCAGACCATAACAGTTTGTTCGGGTGGTTTGCTACGCCTCGTTTGAATGTCAGGTATGAACCTGTGAAAGGAACCACCATTCGATTAAGCGGGGGCAGGGGACAGAGAACAGCCAATATCTTTGTAGAGAATATGGGGTCACTGGTAAGCAGCCGGATGGTGAGCATCATTGGCGCCACTACAGGA
>JAHEFC010000187.1 GCA_024640385.1 Sphingobacteriales bacterium | reverse complement strand
GAATACTTCAATGATCTCTTTAGGCTCCTGCACCATGAAGCTTAATGCAGCTACAGAAATGATCCCACTCAGCTGGAATCACTGGAGCAGGATACACCCATTTGCCCCTGCTGAACAGACAGAAGGATACAAATACATCATTGATAACCTTTCCAGGTACCTCTGCGAGATCACAGCGTTTGACGCCTGCAGCCTGCAGCCAAACAGTGGGGCGCAGGGGGAATATGCTGGCCTGCTGACGATACGCGACTACCATATTTCACGTGGCGACCATAACAGGAACGTTATGCTGATACCCATTTCGGCCCACGGCACAAACCCTGCATCAGCTGTAATGGCAGGCATGAAGGTAGTAGTGGTCAAAGCGCTGGAGAATGGATATATAGATGTGGCTGATCTTAAAGAAAAAGCAGAAGCCCACAGCAGCAACCTGGCCGGGATCATGATCACCTATCCGAGCACCTATGGCGTTTATGAAGAAACAGTGAAAGAGATCACGGCCATTATACATTCACATGGCGGACAGGTATATATGGATGGTGCCAATATGAATGCACAGGTTGGTCTCACTGCACCCGGCCTGATAGGTGCAGATGTTTGTCATCTTAACCTGCACAAAACATTTGCCATTCCGCATGGCGGTGGCGGTCCCGGCATGGGTCCTATCTGTGTTAAATCACATCTGGCACCTTTCTTACCCGGACATGTTTTCACCAACGCAAAAGGTTCCACAGCTCCCTCCGCAGTCAGTGCTGCACCATACGGCAGCACCTCTATCCTTCTGATCAGTTACGGTTATATCAGAATGCTTGGACCTGTTGGTGTAAGAAAAGCCACTGAATATGCGATCCTCAATGCAAATTATATGAGGGCCAGGTTGCAGCACCAGTTTGACATTCTTTACCTGGGTACAAATGGAACATGTGCACACGAGTTTATTGTTGATCTCAGGCCTTTCAAGAGATCGGCTGATGTTGAAGCAGAAGATGTGGCAAAACGCCTGATCGATTATGGATTTCATGCACCTACCATGAGTTTCCCTGTTCCGGGCACCATCATGATCGAACCTACCGAGTCTGAAGACAAGGCAGAATTAGACCGCTTCTGCGATGCACTTTTGTCTATAAGGGAAGAGATCAGGGCAATTGAAGAAGGAAATGCTGACAAAAAAGACAATGTACTGAAGAATGCCCCACATACACAGTTCACAGTGATCAGCAATGAATGGACAAAGGACTATTCACGTGAAGAAGCAGCATTCCCGCTTGACTATGTGAGGCAGAATAAATTCTGGCCCAGTGTTTCAAGAGTGAATAATACACACGGAGACCGCAACCTGATCTGCACCTGCGAGCCGGTTAGCGCATATATGGAAGAAGAAGTAAAAAGTTAGAAGAAAATCTAAATTTCCAATTAAAACTATCCCCGATCCCGCTCCTAAAAGAGCGGGATTTTTTTGACTAATCTATTTTACCATTTCAGCGATCTTACTGACTGGAACCGTATTCAGCATTTTTACAAATGCATCTTCTTTCATGTTTGTGCTTTTAATGGTGATCATTGACGAGAAAACGGGTATCTGCATTTCGGCATATGGTACTTTCACCGGGTTCCCTGCACTATCTGTTTCATCCCTGGCCTCATAGGTGTAGGAGCCTTTATATCCGTCAACCTTCATAGCCTTTCTGCCTCCCATATTCGCCATCATTGGATTATTCAGCCAGGCATTCACTGAGGCTACTAACGGCGAATTGGTGATCAGGTCTACCTCCACTTTATTCTTTGGCGTTGAACCGTACTCGCGGTGGATGCTGGTACCAATGAAACCCGAAGTGGCCATAACATTATCAAAGTTCTTGGCCAAGGTCATGGAATCCATTTTCTCAGGAAGTATTTTGAGAATTTCCTCACCTACTTTCATGTCCAGCTGCTGCATAGACAGCATGAGATTGTATCGTGTATCTTCCAGGTCATTTTTTTTATACGACTCTTTGGCATTCCCGATATACTTTGGAAAATCTGATCCCAGGCTTCCCGTCGGCTTTCCCTGTGAAATGCAAAACAGGCTATTAGTAATGAGAATGAAGAATATTATGAACTTTTTCATTGTATAGAGTTAAAAAGGTCAAACATTATTTTTCACCAAGGAAATTCTTGATCTTGTCAATATCAAAACTGTTCACTGCGTCCATCATTTCCTGCTCTGAAGCGAAATTGACACCATCCCAAACCAATGCCGAACCTTGTGTCAGCATTACCACTACCGTGTACCCTTTCGAGGCGTCAAAACTGATCACACCCTTATTCCCTTTCACCATGATATTTTTCATTTTCTGCTCATTATTCTCCATCTGGGTGTTCATCATGCCCCCATTGAAATACATGGCCCACGCTGGTCCCAGGTAAGAGAAATCCTGGATACTGACGCCCATGAACTTATCTCCCTTCTGGTATTCCCTGTTAATGGTAAGGCCCGTCCATCCCCAACCTCCACTAGCCACTTTATCGTTCTCGGGGATCTTTGGCATCCCCTGTAACTCTTCCGGCATGGATTTAAGTATCTCCTGACCAATTTTCAATTCAACTCCTAATATTGCCTGCTGTAATGCATACCGGGATTCTGAATATTTATTACTCTTGAAACTGGTTTCAGAACTGGTCATATTGGCTTCCACATCGGGTGGTGTGGATACAAGTCCTGCGCCGGTCTTATTTACAGGCTTACCCGTTCTTCCCGATGATTCAGTACTCGGCGTTGTCCCCTCTGTAGTAGTTTGCCCGGCAGGAGTGGTTTTCCCACTCAAGGCCTTGTCCGCAGCCTGATTTACTTTTTCCTTGAACTTCCTTAGCACCTGTGCATTTGTATGAAAAACCAACGTGCTACATGCCACAGTACATAGCATATACATTAAATACTTTTTCATATTATATTTTTTATTCAGTTTGGCTTGTATAGGGCTGCCATAAGGTGTGGAGTCTACATAAGTTAATTCTTTTCCCAGACTTAGGCAAGGCATGAACAAAAAATCATGGACCTTGATTTTATTGCTATATTCCAAGTCCAAAAAAAAGTAAAAAAAATATGTCGTTAGTCAATTCTTACGCTGTTCAAAATGCTACCACCCCGCTTGCCCCCTTCCAGATCAACAGGAGGACGCCCGGGCCGGAAGATGTGCAGATCGATATCCTGTATTGCGGTGTTTGTCACTCAGATATTCACCAGGCTCGCAGCGAATGGGGCCCTTCTATATATCCGATGGTGCCAGGCCATGAAATAGTGGGTCGTGTGATGTCAGTAGGCGCTAATGTGTCCAAATTCAAAACCGGGGACCTTGTGGGCGTTGGTTGTTTCGTGGATTCATGCAGAACCTGTCCTTCCTGCCAGGCCGGCGAGGAACAGTATTGTGATAATGGCATGAGCGCAACCTATAATGGCTATGAGAAGGACAAGAAAACGCCAACTTACGGGGGATATTCCACCCAGATCGTTGTGGACCACAATTATGTTCTGAAAGTTTCTGAGAAACTTCCCCTGCATGCGGTAGCTCCATTATTATGCGCAGGCATCACCACGTATTCACCATTGAGAAAATGGAATGTAAAGAAGGGTGATAAGATCGGCATTATCGGACTGGGAGGCCTTGGCCATATGGGAGTAAAGTTCGGGGTTGCTATGGGAGCAGATGTGACTGTGCTGAGCCATTCTCCTTCAAAGGAAGCAGATGCCAAAGCAATGGGTGCCCATAATTTCCTGCTATCCAAAGATGCTGGTGCCATGAAACAATATGCAGGTTATTTTGATTTCCTGCTGAATACAGTTTCCGCGTTCAATGATTACAACGAATACCTCAACCTGTTAAAAGTTGATGGAACCATGGTACTTGTTGGCGCTCCTCCGGTACCCGTGCCTGTTTCAGGTTTTTCACTGATCGGACGGCGCAGGCGCCTGGCCGGCTCACTGATCGGTGGTATAAGGGAAACCCAGGAGATGCTGGACTTCTGTGCAGAACACAATATCGTTTCTGAAGTTGAAGTGATCCCTATCAGCGAGATCAATGAGGCATATGAAAGAGTTCTTAAATCTGATGTGAAGTACAGGTTCGTGATCGACTGTGCTTCTTTGAAACAGTAATTCATCGCAGTGTGCAGAAATAAATGTACCTGGCAGGTAACAGGTTGCAGTTAAAAAAAATCTGGTGCAACCTGTTACCTGCAACCTGCTAATTAGAATTCTATTACGAACCCAACCGAAGGCAATCTACTTCCGCTGTCTTGCGGGATCAGCACTCCGATCGCCTTCTGCCTGTTATTCGGTGCAGTTGGATCTCCATAAATTCCCGGATTATAAGGCTCACCGGTAGTTGTAGCTATGGTCTCGTCCGGATTACGTTGCAAGGTCCAGCCCGGCGCTGTTGGATTCAGGCTGTTATACAGGTTCTGAATGTCCAGGAACAGGTCCAGCGACCATTTTGAAAAATTGAATTTCTTGTCTATCCGCAGATCCATTGCATGAAATGATTCCAGCCTCAGGGTATTCAAACGTGGATAATCCAATACGGCTTCGCTGGTGAAAGGATAATTCTCCAATGACAGATAGTTGTCCCATGGTGTGAAAGGTGCTCCTCCCTGGTACCTGAACCTTACACCCACTTCCCAGTTCTTTCCAAACTTATAGCCCCCTGTGAATGAAACTAAATGCCTGTTATCCCATGCAGAAGGCAGCAGGATCCCGTCAGTACCTGAAAACTTACTATAATAATAGGTGTAAGCCATTATGCCGTAGAAATGCTTTGTCAGCCTTTTCTGAAACAACAATTCAAATCCATAGGTTTCACCTTCGCCTGTGCTTGTCACTTTCTCATTTCCCAAAACACCAAAATCACCTCCAAGGTTAGCCAGTGAAATACCGAGATTGGAAGAAACCGGATAATTGCCATATTTCTTAATGAAGCCCTCTGCTGTGACCCTGATGGAACTGGAAGGCAGCCATTCCAGGCCTGCTACAAAATGATCCGATTTGATATATTCAACATCATTATTCACTTCTTTGCCATTTTCAGAATAACCCAGGATAGTATATGGAGGTATTTTATAGTACCTGCCTACTGATGCGTTGAAGTTCAGTCCCCTGGCCAGTGAATAGGCAAATGCAAGCCGTGGGGAGAAAGTTCTGCCCGGATCATTGCCTGTTTCTGTAAAATTATTCCCGTCTGCACGAACACCACCGGTAACGGATAACCGATTATCAAAGAATTTTCTTGTCAGGCTTGCATAGGCGCCGTAACGCAGGAAACCCAGGCTGTTCTCGTAGTCAACCGTACCGTAGGTGCGGCGCTGATAGGTTGAATTCTCATAGTCTGCATAGATCATCACGGCACCTGCACCCACCTGCCACTCGCCAAAATTATTATTGATCTCATATCGCAACCTGTTTTCATCTTCCATTGAACGGTATTTCAGGATCCGTTTTGACTCATCGCCTTCTTCATTGTTTTCAAATTTGTCGGCCGTATTGGTCAGGGTATTCTTACTGGCCACAAGCTGCCAGTAACCCCTTGGCATGGCATGCCTCCATGAAATACCGATCGTATTGGTACGCTGTGTATTTAACGGGATCGCATCCAGGATCGCCAGTTGTTCCAGTGTGGCATCCTCCGGTTTATTAAAAGTGAAATTGTCAATGGATCCCAGTCCAATGATGCTGATCTCATTCTTCTTATCTATCTTATGATTGAGTTTGTACTGGTAATCCCAGTAGTCAGGTAGGAAAGGCAGTTCAATGATCTTAAAAATGAACTGCAGGTAAGATCGGCGAACCGAAGCCATGAACGTGGTTTTGCCGTTTCTTTTTCCCAATGGTCCCTCCAGTGTGGCAGCTGCTTCACTCGCTGAAAGTCTCACGTTGCCCTGGATCTTATCCGGATTGCCTTCTTTCAACCGGAACTGCAATACACCCGATAATGGGTTATCATATTTGGCCGGGAAAGCTGAAGTATGCAAAGTCACTTTATCGATGAAGGAAACATTGAGCATCCCCACTGGCCCACCCGCAGCACCCTGGGTGGCAAAATGATTGATGGTGGGAATTTCCACGCCGTCCAGGAAATAAGAATTTTCATTGGGAGCCCCGCCGCGAATGATGATATCATTACGAAAGCCCACAGATCCCGAAACACCGGGTAATGACTGCACTACTTTCGACATGTCAAAATTGGCACCGGGATATTTTGCGATCTCCTGGATCCCCAATGACTGAACAGAATTGACTACACCAACAGGCTTGGCAAAATTCGCCTTCACCACAATATTGGTAAGTTCAGTAATGGCCGTCTCCATTTCAAAATTGATCTCGGATGTGTTGCCCGAGCTCACTACAATGTCAAATTTCTGAACAGTCCGGAAGCCAGTGCCGGAAGCCTCCAATGTATATGTCCGGGTCGGTAGTTCCGTAAGGCGGAAAAAACCTGTGCTGTCAGTTGAAGTTCCCTTATCCATCTCCAGTATCCGGACGCTGATCCCTGAAATCGGAGCCAGACTTTTACTGTCCCGCACATAACCATTGATCGTACCGGTGACCTGGGAGATGGCAAAATTTCCACTCAGGGTCAATGAAAATATCAGCAAAAAACGATATAACAATCTGAAAGTCAACTTCTTAATTTTCATACTGCGCGTCAAATCTATGTTCAATTTTTTAAACATAAATGTTAAACAATCTTGTTTGCTTTTTGTTGTAAGCATAAACAGGTTGAAATGAATCTTGTTCTGTTTATGATACTCAGTTTTTTATCCGTGCCCACAAGCCATGTTATGGGCCAGGGCGAGATCAAAGTGCGTGTTACAGAGGTGAGCAAAAAGAAAGGCGAAGTGATGCTGGCATTGTTCGCCTCTCCGAAAGGTTTTCCTTATGAAACCTCTTATGCCATTCAAAAAATCAAAGGCAATGCGGTGAATGGAGTAATTGAACTGAATTTTTCCGATATCCGGCGCGGCACCTATGCCATTGCGCTTTTTCACGACACAAACGGTGACGGCAAACTGAACACCAATTTCATGGGGATTCCAAAAGAGGGTTATGGCGTATCGAATAATACGTACAACACATTCAGTGCTCCCGGCTATAAAGAATCTTCATTTACTCATAATGATCATACTGAACTGACTATTCAGATGAAATATTAAAACAACCTATGCCAAACAAGAAAATTGCAGTCATTGGAAGCGGATTCGGAGGACTGTCGGCGGCAATCAGGCTTGCTGCAAAAGGCCACAAAGTCACCATCTATGAAAAACGGGACCAGTTAGGGGGCAGGGCCTACCAGTACCATGTCAACGGTTTCAAGTTTGACGGAGGGCCTACTGTGATCACCGCTCCGCATATGTTTGATGAACTCTTTCACCTGGCCGGAAAGAGAAGGGAGGACTATATGACATTAGTTCCCCTTGATCCCTTCTACAGGATATTCAACGA
>JAHEFC010000512.1 GCA_024640385.1 Sphingobacteriales bacterium | reverse complement strand
GGAAGAAGTGATCATTGTCAACAATGCCTCTACAGAAGACTATTCCCTTGTAAAAATATTTATCAGTGAACATCCTGAGATCCCTTTCAGATACATAGACTCCACGGAAAATCTTGGTGTGGCAAGGGGGCGCAATTTCGCCATATCAAGGAGCTCGGCGCCATTTCTTATCATGCTTGATGACGACGCTGTGATGGGTAATAAAGACTGCCTTGTCAATTTATATGATGAATTCAATACCTCGAAAACTGACCGCGAGACCGCGATCATTTCGTTCAAGGTGATGTATTACGAAAATGGGCAGATGCAGGTCAACGCTTTCCCGCATAAAAATTTCCGGGATTATTGTAATAAGCATTTTTTCGAGACCTATTATTATGCCGGTGGAGCCCATGCCATCCGCAGAGATGTATTCCATCATGCGGGTAAATACCCCGAAGATTTTTTTTACGGTATGGAAGAATACGATCTAAGTTACAGGATCATCGATGCTGGCTATTCGATCGTGTATTCTGACCGCATCGTGATGTTGCACAAAGAATCCCCCCTGGGCCGGAAGACCAGAAAAGAAAAGCTGGCCATGCTGTGGCTGAACAAATCCAAAGTAGCCTGGAGATATCTTCCCAAAAGATATTATTGTTCTACAGCCCTGATGTGGTCACTGGAATACCTCAGGCAAACGAAGTTTGACATCGGCGGATGGTTCCGGGGATGGCAGGAAGCACTTAAGATCCCCATGACAGAAAAAAGACGACGAGTAAGTGATTCCACCCTGGCCTATCTGCGAAAAACTCAAGCCCGCCTTTGGTACTGATCGTGTGCTCGCCGGTTAATGTGTTAGCCGGTTAATGCATTGATAAACAAGAAAGAGTTGGTTTCTGACTTTGATTATTACGTTTGTCACCTCGTGCTTACTTTGGCCCTTCACCTGATTTCATTGGATATTTTCCCCCCAAACAATGGCTAAAATACCAATCTCCACATTCCTTCTTTTGTCCATCTTTGTTTATGGATCGAAGATTATTGGCTGATAGAGTATTGAGTTTTGCAGAATCTGCGCGGCAGGTTTGCAGATCGCTGGAATACATTAAAGAAAGCGACACGGCGAAGCAGTTTAAACGGGCCTCAACGGCTATAGGCGCCGCTGTTTATGAAGCACAATATGCGGAAAGTGTGGACGATTTTATTCACAAATTGAAGATTGCCTGCAAAGAAGCCAATGAAGCTAAATTCTGGATGATGTACGCCGAGGGCATGATCACGATTAACCAGGAAACGAAAGAGGAATTGGAAATCATTCAAAAGATCCTCAATAAAAGTATCTCCACGGCCATAAAACGACGAAAGACCCAAGGCAAGCGATAACACGCTCTTCCCTGCTTATCTATTGCATTCTCCGGCTAACTTGCTAACCGGCAAGCACAATTCAATGAATCAGAGCGGAACTCTTGAATTATACGTCTCCAGCAGAGAAAGAAAACGGGAAAGTCCTTTACGTTTCTCAGCAGTCAGTTCATAACTGATGTACCTGGTATAATATTCCATCAGGTTGGCAGGGGGGTCTGTTTCCCTTGCAATAATAACATCCAGTTGTTGCAGACCACTGGCATTGGCCTGGTTGAAGAGCGTAATGAAACTCCCGGGTATCGGCTTATTGCTGATCCATGCTGCGAAAACAAACGGAAGCCCGGTATGGTCTTTCCAGGCCTGCCCGAGATCATACATGTATTTTGATTCTTTTTTCTGCCGTAGCGCCCTGTCACCGATCACCACTCCGGCCACATCTCCCCTGATCTGGTGACGGAATTCCTCGCCCATGGTGTCTGCAAACACCACATCCTTTTTCCAGAAATCCCTTAGTAACAAACGGGCAAGCATAACCGAAGTTCTTGACTGGTAATCCAGGAGTACGGTCCGGATCTCATCCATAGGCACCTCACTGAATATGGCAACAGAATCCACCGCCCCGTCACAACCAATGCAATAATCAGTGACTATATGTGATTCAGGAAGTTCGGGTATGATGGCAACAGGCACCAGCCCGATGTCGATCCGGCCATCTCCCAGCATCGCTGCTATGTGAGCTGGATAATCCACCACCAGCTCGATCTCGTCCCTGATGGGAGCCTGTTCCAGTCCGTATATGAGGGGTTTTGTGTTCAGATAACTTACTGCACCTATCCTTATTTTCCGATCCAATGGCTTTAGTGTAATTTTGGCTGCAAATTTAAAGCAATCCTCGCATATGGATCTGAGTGCCTTAACAGCGATTTCGCCGATTGATGGAAGATACAGGAACCAACTTTCCCATTTGGACTATTATTTTTCAGAATATGCCCTGATACGCTTCAGGCTGATGGTGGAAATTGAATATTTTATTGCCCTTTCGGAAAAGAAATTCTTCACATTGAGGGCCACCCAGTTCAAACCCCTGCGGGAGATCTACCAGAATTTCACGCCAGAGAAAGCTGCAGACATCAAGAACATGGAGAAAGTCACCAATCACGATGTCAAGGCTGTTGAATATTATATCAAGAAAGAGCTGGAATCCCTTAAACTTTCGCCTTTGAAGGAATGGGTGCATTTCGGACTTACTTCCCAGGACATCAATAACACAGCCATCCCTATGATGTGGAAGGAATCCCTGGAACATGAATTCTTTCCCGGCATTGCCAATATCGTAATTGAACTGAAAAAAATGGCTAAAGCCTGGAAAGACATACCTATGCTTGCACGCACCCATGGCCAGCCTGCCTCTCCTACCCGCCTTGGCAAAGAGATCATGGTTTTTGTAGAAAGGCTG
>JAHEFC010000511.1 GCA_024640385.1 Sphingobacteriales bacterium | reverse complement strand
ATTGCCCAATAATCAAAATACCTACTATGGATCTTGGAAAAGAATTTGAAAAATATGCGGTAAAGCACCGGGGTATTTCCAGTAATACACTGCATGGCTATACTAACCATATGGTCACCAATCTGACTCCCAATATCATCGAGGAAAGGCCTATGAATGTTGCTGTTATGGACGTTTACAGCCGGCTCATGATGGACAGGATCATATTCCTGGGTTACCCGATCACTGATGAAGTTGCCAATATCATCACTGCCCAGTTGCTGTTTCTTGACAGCACAGACAGGCAACGTGATATCCAGATGTATATAAACAGTCCTGGCGGATCTGTGTATTCCGGCATGGGTGTTTATGACACTATGCAATATGTAACACCTGATGTTTCTACCATCACCATTGGTGTGGCTGCCAGTATGGCTGCTGTGCTGATGTGCGCGGGTGCACCCGGAAAGAGGACCGCACTGAAGCATTCAAGGATCATGATGCACCAACCCAGCGCAGGCGCAGGTGGCCAGGCATCAGATATCGAGATCACCGTGAACCAGGTCAGGAAGCTGAAACGTGAGCTCTATGAAGTGGTGGCCAATCACAGCGGACAGGACATTGAAAAGATAGCGCAGGACTTTGACAGGGATTTCTGGATGACGGCCCTGGAAGCCAAGGAATACGGCCTCGTAGATGAAGTGTTGCTTTTTAATCCCAAAAAACAGAAATAAGACATTTTGATATGGAATACATGAAAAACAGGAAACCCTTCAGAATGGATGAAGAAGAAGAACCGAAGTTGCCTGAAAATCCAATGGAAAAAATGCTGAGCGGAGCTCAGTTCGACAAGAAATTCATTGAACAGCGAAAGATCTTCCTCTGGGGTCCGGTAGACGACAGGAGTGCAAAAGACATCACATCGAGGTTACTCTACCTGGAAGCCATAGATCCGGGCAAGGAGATCACATTTTATATCAATAGCCCGGGCGGGGTAGTGACCAGTGGCATGGTGATCTATGATACCATGCAGATGATCTCTTCACCGGTTTCCACAGTATGTATGGGTATGGCCGCCTCTATGGGCTCCATCCTGCTCAGCGGTGGTAAAAAAGGCCGTAGATTCATCTTCCCCCACGGCGAAGTAATGATTCACCAGCCAAGCGGCGGAGGTCAGGGAACTTCTGCAGACCTGGAGATCATGGCCGTACAGGTGAAAAAAGTGAAAGACCTGGGTGCAAAGATCCTGGCCGATAATTGTGGCCAGCCCTTCGAAAAAGTGATGAAAGACTTTGACCGCGACTACTGGATGGATGCCGAGGAATCTGTCAAATATGGTATAGTAGACGGGGTGCTTGATAAGATTGGCTAATTAGCTAATTGACGGATTGGCTGATTCCAGGGTTCAAAACACTCGGGAATCAGCCATTTTCTTTTATTTAAGGAGTTACTAATTAGGCAATTAGCAAATAAGCCAATTAGGCAATTTTTTTATTCTACATTTGTATGTTATAACAGCTGATAATGGCGAAATCGACTTTACATTGTTCGTTTTGTGGAAGAAGCCGTGATGAGGTGAAGATCCTCATTGCCGGCCAGGATGGTCATATTTGTGAGAACTGCGTTGAACATGCCCGCGAGATCATCGAGCAGGAGCTGATGGTGCGAAATGATTCTACGAATTCAAATTACAAGCTTACCGTTCGTAAGCCGATTGAGATAAAAAAATTCCTTGATGAATATGTGATCGGCCAGGATGATGCCAAAAAAGTACTCTCCGTTGCCGTCTATAATCACTACAAGCGTCTTCAGTTCAAGCAGGCAGAAAATGATATTGAGATCGACAAGAGCAACATCATCATGGTGGGCGAAACCGGAACGGGTAAAACCTTACTGGCCAAAACCATCGCCAAACTCCTGAACGTTCCCTTCGCCATCGTAGATGCAACTGTATTTACAGAGGCAGGATATGTGGGGGAAGATGTTGAATCCATCCTTACCCGGCTTCTCCAGGTTTGCAATTACGATGTCACAGCCGCTGAAAAAGGAATTGTATACATCGATGAGATCGACAAGATCGCAAGGAAAGGGGATAATCCATCCATTACCCGCGATGTAAGCGGCGAAGGTGTTCAGCAGGGACTTTTAAAACTCCTTGAAGGCACCGAAGTACTGGTTCCACCGCAGGGCGGAAGAAAACATCCTGAACAGAAACTCATTAAAGTGAACACCCAGAACATCCTGTTCGTGTGTGGTGGCGCTTTCGACGGAATTGATAAGATCATCGCCAGGCGGGTGAATACCAATGCCATTGGCTTCAACGTCAATAAGGAAGAACAGGAAGCGATGAAAAAGAACCTTTTGCAGTATGTGAACGCGCAGGATCTGAAAGCTTTTGGCCTGATCCCGGAATTACTGGGGCGCTTACCTGTTGTGACCTATCTCAGCCCGCTTGATGCAGAAACATTAAGGGCCATTCTTACTGAGCCAAAAAATTCCCTGGTCAAGCAATACAACAAGTTATTTGAACTGGAAGGAATTGAACTGACCATCGAAGAACCTGTTCTTGACTTCATGGTAACCAAAGCCGTTGAGTATAAACTGGGTGCACGTGGCCTTCGCTCGATCTGCGAAAGCATTCTCACAGATGCCATGTTTGAACTTCCTTCCTCCAACCAGAAGAAGTTCGTTCTTACCCTTGATTACGCGCAGCATAAGTTCGACAAGTCGAAGATGAGCCTGCTGAAGGTGGCTTAGATCAATTTGTTCAGCATAATTAAAAAATTAAAAGTAAAAAGTAAAAATGGTTTGCTGTTGGCTTACCTTT
>JAHEFC010000186.1 GCA_024640385.1 Sphingobacteriales bacterium | reverse complement strand
CGGCCGACAAAACGATCAGCCTGGGAGAGATCCGGTTGCAAGAGAAAGTGATGCAGATGAAGGAGGTAGTGGTGATCGCGAAAAAGCCTTTGTACGAACAGAAGATCGACCGGCTGGTGATCAACGTGGCTTCTGCGATCACTTACACTGGACTTTCTGCGCTTGACATCCTCGAACGATCTCCTGGTGTTATGGTGAACAGGATTGCAGGCTCCATGTCGATCAATGGAAAATCAGGTGTGATCATCATGATCAATGGGAAAAGAAATTACATGGATCTGGCAACCGTGCTGCAGATGCTTTCTGGCCAGCCTTCGGGTAATATCGAGCGAATAGAAGTGATCACTACGCCGCCGGCAAATTTTGATGCCGAGGGAAGCGCCGGAATTATCAACATCGTGCTTAAATCAAACAACAAATACGGCACCAATGGTTCATTCACCCTAACTGCCGGATATAGCAGGGGTGCGCAGAATGCTGCCAGTATGAACATCAACCACCGGAAGGGCAAGGTCAATTTGTTTGGCAACATCTCATACACTAGAGATAATTTTCAGCAGTTGTGGGACAATTACCGGGCCCTGGAATACAATGGCGAATTGCATGAGAATCATTCGGAAAACCACCGGCAGGTGCAGGTGAATCAGTTCAACGGGCAGGCAGGAGTGGACATTGAATTGAGCAAGAAAACCATTGCGGGTGTTTTGTTGTCGGGCAATTACAGGAACTGGGAAATGTATTCTCCAAATACTGCCAGCTATAGTTCAAGCGGCCAGGTGGATACGGTTGTAGCGGTAGATAATAATGAATTGCACACCACGCTGTATTACGGCGCAAATTTCAATATCCAGCACCAGTTTAAGCCGGATGAGAAACTGGTATTCAATGCGGACTACCTGCATTATCAAGACAAGAATCCCAACACATACAACAATTCCTATTACATGCCTTCCGGTGGATTATTGTATGAAGAATTAATGAAAAGTGATAAGGTCACACCGCTGGAGTTTTTTGTGCTTTCACTGGATTATAGCAGGAAACTTACGAAAAAAATAGAAATGGAGGCGGGGCTTAAGGGTACTTCATCGCATTCCACCAATACTGTAGTTGTGAGCACATTGGAGCAGAACGAGTGGGTAACAGACAGTTTGCTTTCAGGGATACATCATATCAATGAGAAGATCGGCGCGGCTTACACCAGTTTTAATGTGCGCCTGTCGGATAAAACATCGGTAAAGGCCGGCCTTCGTTATGAATATACCCATACGAGGATCAATTCAGAATCAAGACAGGCGGGAGTTGCAAGGGATTATGGCAATTTATTTCCCAGTCTGTTTTTCATGCATAATATCAAAGAAGATCAAAGCCTTAACTTTTCATACAGTAAACGGATCTGGCGGCCCAGTTATTCCAACCTTGCACCGTATGTCATCTTCCTGGATCCAAAAACCTTCCAGACCGGGAATCCAGCCTTGCAGCCCAGCATCATTGATGCTTTGAGTGCTTCATTCACCTATAAAAGCAAAATACTCACCCTTTCCTATGATCACACCGCCAACGACATCAATCAAACCCCTCATGTGGATGAGGCCAGTAATAGGATGATCTCTGCTGTTCAGAATACGAAAGGCGGGCAGAGCTTTACATTGGGATTTTCGCTTCCCATAAAGGTCAATAACTGGTGGAATATGCAGAACAATATTTCAGGATTCTGGCGGGAAATGATTGTTTTTTATAAAGAAGAAGTTAGGTCTGAGACCACAGGTATGTTTGCCAATACAATGCAGAATTTCATATTGCCGAAAAACTTTTCCATTAGCGTATCTGCTTATTATAATACAGGAGGAGCATGGGGATTGTACAAGTTCAAGTCCATGGGTTCGATGGACATTGGTTTCCAGAAAAAGCTGACCAAAATGCGATCAACACTGGCGCTGAACTTCACTAATATATTGAATTCCCAAAAAGCTCGTTTGACAGCGGATCTGGCCGATCAGAATCTCCTGATGAGAAATGTATATATTTTCTCTTATCCGACTGTCAACCTTAGCTTTTCCAAAAATTTCGGTAACGATAAGGTGCAGGGGAAACGGGATCGTAGCACGGGTGCAGAGGATGAGAAAGGGAGAGCCCAGTAAGAATGTGGAGAATGTAATAAATGTGGGAATGTGATGAATTTTCACGCAATGGTTTTTGTAATTCATCAGCTTATTCATCCATTCGCTCGTTCTGGCTAAGTATTCAATCACTTCAGTTCTACATTTATCTCACCCGACAGCCATTTCTTTTTTGTACATTATATAAACTTAAACTTCGGGTGTCCACAGTTTATGAAAAAGATCATCCTGATAACAGGTCTTATGTGCATGATTTTAAATCAGTCTTTTGCCCAGGGAGGGCAAAAAAGATGGGACCAGATCGTAGATAGCGTAAGAGCAGGGTATCTTAACTCGAAAGACAGTGTCAGGGTAGATTACCTGATTGAATTGTGCGAAAGTCTCGAGTACAGTTTTGGATATAACACTCCGCAGTTTTGGACTAAGGGTGATACAGCGATAAAATATGCGAGTATGGCTTTGGAAGAAGCTACCAGGCTGGGATACAAATATGGGATAGGTAGGGCTCTGATCGAGCTGTCATGGGCAGAGGGATTTAAAAGGTTTAATGATCCCCAAAAGGCGAACGTGGAGACCACTCAATCGAAATTAAAAAGAGCTTTGGAAATTGGCCAGGAAACAGGAGATGATAGACTGATGGGGTATGTGTTTCTGCAGCAAGGCCCACAGGAAAAAGCAGTCTACCATTTTATGAAGGCTGGTGATCTTAATCGTCAACTGGAGGCGTTGACAAACATTGTATGGAATTATACAGAGGGTGCAGAGTCTGTAGAAGGGATCGAGTATGCTGATAGTGCTTTGAAAATTGCTCAACTTGTAAAGCCACAAAATCCATGGGACCAGGAATTGGTACAATGGGCCTATTCAAATATGTCGGAGCTCTATAAAACCGCCGGTGATTATGAAACGTCAATGGAATATGTGAAGAAAAGTGATTCAATCGGCAGAATGACCAATGGCATGAGGGAGCCATATAATATGTGCGAGCTTTATTATTTCCTTGGTAAATATGATTCTGCACTTCATTATTGGAATGAGTGGAAGAAAGACTATGACGATTATCATTTCGGATTTAAAGCAAAAGGGGACTTGTTATTGGGAAAGATCCTGATGAAAAAAGGAGATTATGATAACGCAATCAAAGTGATGAACGAAGGAATCAGCGTGCTTATCGCCAACGGAAAAACAAGAAAGTTGCATGAATACGGAATGATAAGGCCGTTGCTTGGTCTGGGCGAAGCATATGTAGGAAAGAAGGATTTTTCTGCCGCGCTCAAATATGCAAGGGTAGGCCTGGGGTATGCGAAAAACAAAAATGACCGCTTCGGTAAGATGGAGGGAAACGAGCTCATGTCACGTATTTATCATGGGCTTGGGAATAATGATAGTGCCTACTGGTATGTGAGAAGTTATATGGCCATGAAAGACTCGCTTCAGAATAAACAATTCATATGGCGCCTTAACAATTATAAGAAGGTTGCTGAAGTGACACGCAAGGAGGCGCAGATCAACCTTCTGAATAAAGACAATAAGATCAAGGCACAGCAACTAAAGCAGGAAGCAACGATCAAATATTTTCTATTGGCTTTGTTGCTCACATTTATGGTCGCGGGAGTATATGTTTATCGGAGTCTTTCTCTTAAAAGGAAGAACGAAAATCTGCTCAGGACCCAGGAGGAGCAACTTTGGAAAATACAGCAGCTTGAAAATGACAGAAAGCGGGATGAATTGCAGCGGCATGCAGCGGAGTTGGAAATGCAGGCACTTCGGGCCCAGATGAATCCGCATTTCATATTCAACTGCCTGAGTTCTATTAACCGGTTCATCCTGAAGAATGAAAGTAAAATTGCGTCCAATTATCTTACCCGGTTTTCCCGCCTGATCCGCATGGTGCTGATCAATTCAACAAAGCAAATGATCACGCTGGAAGACGATCTCCAGATGCTGAAACTCTACCTGGAGATGGAGCAGATGAGATTCAAGGACGCTTTTGAATTCAGCGTCACCTATCAGAATGGAATGGACGACGATAATATTTTTATTCCGCCCCTGCTGATCCAACCATTCTGCGAAAATGCGATCTGGCATGGGCTGATGCATAAGGATGGCCCGGGCAAACTGGAGATCAATTTAGGGTTGGAGAATAACATCCTTCATTGTACCATAACTGATAACGGGGTGGGCCGGGAGAAGGCCGGGGAGATCAAGAGTAAGTCGGCTGAGAAAGAGAAATCCATGGGCCTTAAGATCACAACTGACCGGCTTGCTTTATTGAATAGGGAGAAAGGAGTGAGCACATCTTACAGGATAGTGGATCTTTATGATGAAGATGGGCAGGCTACCGGCACCAGAGTAGAATTGATGATCGGTTTCAAAGAGTCGATTGAAGAAAAAGTTTCATGATCAGGGCGATTATTATAGATGATGAGACATATTGTTGTGAGGCCCTCGCAACACTGTTGGATCATTGTTGCCCCGGCGTACAGGTGATCGGAAGCTACCATAATGGTATCGAGGGCATTGATGCCATACGTAAGTTATCGCCCGACCTGGTATTCCTGGATGTGGAGATGCCAAAAATGAATGGCTTTGATATGCTGGCATCGCTGCCTTCGGTAAATTTCGAGATCATCTTCACCACCAGTTATGATAAATATGCACTTAAAGCGATACGGTTCAGTGCGATTGATTATTTGCTCAAGCCGATTGACCAGGAAGAATTGCAGATAGCCGTTGAAAAAGTGGTCAGGCGATCCCAAAAACCGATCGCGCAACAGTTGGAGATCCTGATGCAGAAGATACAACAGCCTTCCCGGCCGATCAATAAGATCGCCATGCCTACCATGGAAGGGCTGCAGATGATCGAGGTGGAGCAGATCATCAGCTGCGAGTCCGACAGCAATTATACCATTCTGCATTTTGCCGGGGGTAAGAAAATGGTGGTGTCGGTGACCTTGAAAGACATTGAAGAACTCCTGGATGAGCATTCATTTCTCCGGGTGCATCGCTGTTATGTAGTCAATCTGAACCGGGTGGAAAAATATGTAAAAGGAGAAGGCGGTTATTTAGTGATGAGCGATGGCAGTTCGGTGGATGTTTCACGAAGCCGGAAAGAGGATCTCCTCCGAAAATTATTGCCCGGAAGGGTTTGAAATACTCCTACCTCCAAGGTCCCTACCTCCAAGGTCCCTACCTCCAAGGTGGGGACCTTGGAGGTAGGAGGCAAAATGTTTACATTCGGAATGTAAACATTGCACCATGACAACACGTCGTTCTTTCATCCAGAAATTCACAGCCCCATTACTGGCTGTTCCATTTATTACAGCTACCACTGAATGCCAGGCTGATCAAAGCCAGGATAAAATATTGCGGGTGGCCATCATGGGCCTGGGAGGGTACGGCACAAGGGTTGCAGAAGCCATGAAAGATTCCAAACGGGCCAAACTAGTTGGAGTGATCAGCGGAACGCCATCTAAGATCAAGGCCTGGCAGTCGAAATATGATATCCCCGAAAAGAACTGCTATAATTACGAGAATTTCGATAACATCAGGAATAATCCGGATATCGATGCCGTATATGTTATCACACCAAATGCGCTGCACAAAGATCAAACCATTAGAGTCGCTAAAGCAGGTAAACATGTGATCTGCGAAAAGCCAATGGCGGTCAATGCAAAAGATGCGCAGGAAATGGTGGATGCCTGCAATAAAGCCGGTGTGAAACTGCTGATCGGGTACCGTATGCATTTTGAGCCCAAAACCCTGGAGATCATTCGCCAACGCCAGGCAGGTGATATGGGTAAGATCCTGTTCTTCCAGGGTCTTTCCGGTTTCAGGATCGGCGATCCGACCCAATGGCGTTTGAATATGCAACTGTCCGGCGGCGGGGCGATGATGGATATCGGCATATATTCGGTTAATGCTGCCCGTTATATGGTGGGCGAGGATCCTGTATGGGTGACGGCACAGGAGGTCAAGACGGACCCAGTCAAATACAAGGAAGGAGTCGATGAAACCATTACTTTCCAGTTTGGATTCCCCGGCGGTGCAGTGGCATCATGCCTTTCTACTTACAGTATGAATAACCTTGATAAGTTCTTTGTCAATGGTGAAAAGGGATTCGGGGAATTATATCCCGCTTCAGGATACGGACCTATAAAAGGACGTACCAACCAGGGAGAGTTAACTCACCCGCATGTTACCCATCAGACCGTGCAAATGGATGAAATGGCCGCCATCATACTTGATAACAAAAAACCGATTGTTCCTGTAGATGGCGCAGAAGGTGTGAAGGACATGAAGATCATTGATGCGATCTATATGGCAGTCAAGACTGGTGTGAAGCAGAGCATTTCTTTATCATAAATTAATTCATTGTGATTATTCCTGCCAAATGAAGCAGTGAAATCCAGAACAATTAAATTGGCTGCTTAAATACCAGTTAGCGATATGAGGAATTATATTTTATTTCTACTTCTTTTCATTTCATTTTCAGTACAGGCACAACAAAAGATTGAGAACGTTATTATCATCACGTCTGATGGACTACGGTGGCAGGATGTTTTTACTGGTATGGATACGGCTATTGCCAACAATAAGAAATTCAACCAGGGGGATAGCAGCTATTTGTACAAACAATATTGGAATGCCGATGGCAATACCAGGAGATCATTGCTTATGCCGTTCCTGTGGAATAATATTGCCAGGAATGGCCAGATCTATGGGAATCATCTGCTAGGGAATAAAGTCAACAATGCTAACCCGTATTGGTTCTCCTATCCCGGGTATAATGAGATCATGACAGGATATCCTGATACAGCGATCAATTCAAACGACTATCCGCCCAATCCACACGTTACAGTTTTAGAATTTCTGAACCAACAGGCTCAATATAAAAACAGGGTAGCAGCATTTGGCGCATGGAATGCATTTGACCGGATACTCAATGAGCAACGATCAGGAATTCCAGTGGTTTGCGGGTATGATACCGTGAAAGGAGCATTGAATGACAAGCAGCAATTGGTGAATACCATGCTTCAGAATTCCTACAAACCCTGGGGAACATCAGAATGCCTGGATGTATTTACTCACTATATGGCGTTTGAATACCTGAAAAAGAATAAACCGAAGGTCTTATATATCTCCTACGGTGAAACGGATGAGTGGGCCCACCACGCCCAATACCGCAATTATCTGGATGCTGCAAGGCAGGTAGATAAATGGATAAGTGAGATCTGGAATTATGTGCAATCTACTCCTGAATACAGGAACAAAACAGCCATTTTCATAACCACAGATCATGGCCGGGGTGGTATCAATAAATCGCAATGGACTGATCACGGACAATCTGTTCCAGATGCCAGTGAGATCTGGTTTGCTGTACTGGCCCCCGGAGTTC
>JAHEFC010000510.1 GCA_024640385.1 Sphingobacteriales bacterium | reverse complement strand
GAAAGGCGTGATCCTTTCCCTGCGTACCTACCCGAATATAAAATTCGTGCAGGAAGCAGAGAATGGCGATGAACTCCTGGCCGGTCTTGCTGAATCGCAGCCCGACATCGTGCTCATGGATCTGAGGATGCCACAAAAAGACGGGATCGAAACCACTAAACTGGTCAGTAAACTCTATCCCAATATCAAAGTACTTGTTCTTACCATGTATGAGGATGAAAGATTTGTTTCACACCTCATGGAAAATGGAGCTAACGGGTACCTGCTAAAAAGCGCTGATCCTTCTGAAATAAAAAAAGCGATCATGGAAGTTATGTCTAGAGGGTATTACCTCAACAACTTCGTGAATCGCGTACTCCTCAAAAAGTCCCATGCCCGTGCTAAAACCATTCCTTCCCTGAACAGCGAAGTTGTTCTAAACGACAAGGAAAGGGAAGTGATCAGGTTACTTTGTATGGAATACACTGCACAGGAGATCGCCCAGAAAATGGAGATCAGTCCCCGCACAGTGGAAGCCATTAAAGACAGGCTGATGGAAAGATTCGGCACAAAGAATACCGCAGGACTGGTATTCTTCGCCGTGAAGAACAACCTGATCGACTAAGTTTTACCGCCAATTATCCAGGAGACCGTAACCCGTTAATTATGCTGATCGGAGGGATCATAGCCGGAATTTTATTGCCCTGGGTGCTTATTGCCCCAACCCTTCCCCTATTGCTGATCCTGATCAAAAGAAATCATGCGAACAAGACCATGGTGGCGCTTGCCATGCTTTGTGTGGTGGCCATCCTGTCTAATATATTCCTGCTGATGGCTTCCGGATCAGGATTGCAAAATTCATTCCTTCGGGTCAGTTTCCTGGCAGAACTTTTATTCACGGGCATCCTGCTTAAATACTGCACAGACCACCTTGTTCTTCGCTACAGTATCATTGCCTCTATCCTGATTTTCGGCTCAGTTTATATCACATTTACCACCCTGAGCCCCGAAAGGAGCACCTGGGCGATCAGTCTGATCGGGGTGATCATGGTATTCCTGATCTCTGTAATGGTTCTTTTAAGCAAGATGAACAAACTGGACCAGAACATCATCCTCAGCCCTGATTTCTGGTTTACCGGGGGGATATTCTTTCATTTCGGCCTGCTCAGCCTGCTTCTGTTCACTGGTAAAAATATCACTGACCTCGATTATCATAAACATGATGATTTCTCTATCCTCTATGTGGTCATCTTTGTGATTCAGTTCTTGTTCTTTGCCACCGGGGTGCTGATGCAGAAGCCCTGGCATAAAAAATAGAGATCAATCCATTTTCAGTCTTTTCTTCTCCTTCATGTCATACACCCTATCCCTGTTCCTTAAAGCCCGTGCATTGATAGTGTCTATGATCACTTTGAAAAGATCAGGCCTTGTTTTGTAGTAATTGAGGCTTTTCCTGAATTGATCCTGCGTTACGTCCTGAATAGCCAGCACTTTATTCAGTTCACCAGTGAACCATTCATCCCGTTTTTTGGTGGTATCCAGCAAAAGGTAGCTCTCAGCAAAACTTTCAGACATCAACATATCGGTCATCACCTTTTCCATTTTCTGGGTTCCAAGTACACCCTCAGGGATACTGTCCCTGCTTTTACAGGAAAAAAACAATGCCAAAATCACCAGGATGGTCAGCCTCATTTCAACTCCTGTTTATACCTGTTTGCATTGGTGATATCGATCTTTTGCAGCATTTCAACCGCCCTTGAGCGTTCTCCGGGATTTGCCTTCTTTAACATGTTGATCAGCTCATCTGCCTTCCCCTGGAAATAAAATTGATAGATCATGATGTTGGGGCTATCCTCATGAAGCGTATACAGGGTATTCAGGGCACTCATCACCTCCTGGCGCGCCTTGTTCTCATTCTCTGCCAGGTTATCCATACCGAGCCTGTAATACGTATAAATGGCATCGTGCACCAGGCTGTATCTGCTGTTAACCAGGTTCTCCGCCAGCCAGTACCGGTTCCGCTGCCCGTCAAAAGGCTTCCAGCCGCTGATACCACGACCATCGGGTGCGCTGTTCACGATCACATTGGCTTTCTTGAAATAACTGTCACCTCCGCGGGGTGAGAAAGAATCGTTATCAAGACCTACGATCAGATTCACATAATAGGCAAATATCGCAGTAAGGTTGGCAGCCAGCGGATCTGTACCCTGAATCCTGTTCTCATTGAATTCAAGCGGTTGAAACTCCACATACCTGAAGAGCACATCATTGTCCATATAATTGACAAGGGGGCTTTGGTATGTTGAATTATAAATAGGCCGTGCCGCCTGAACTGTCAATGTAGCCTGGTAAACATTTGTTTCAGTATTCGCAGTAAGGTTCAACAGAAAATTACAGGTGATCTTTTCCTGGGGACCATATTCTTCCGTTGTCCATTTTCTTTTGTTCAGGAAGTCGGTGAGCGCTGTCTGTAAAGTTTTGAAAACCTTTCGGTCTATAGAAGTCGGGATCTGCTGGTAATTTACGGTCACCCTGGCATTCAGCTCCTGGGCCTCGGCAGAAAATGAGATGGCAAGTACTGCCGCGATGGCCAGTGTTCTTATTTTATGCATATGCAGAACGGATTATTACGTCAACGATGTCTTTGGCAACAGCGGTTTTTGCCTTGGTATCAAATGCAAATTCATTCCCTGATTTATCAAATATCGTGATCTTATTGGTATCGTGCCCAAAACCTGCACCGGCATCCTGAAGGGAATTCAGTATGATCAGGTCTGCATTCTTGCTATTCAGTTTTTCAAGCGCATGAACTTTTTCATTATTGGTTTCAAGTGCAAAT
>JAHEFC010000509.1 GCA_024640385.1 Sphingobacteriales bacterium | reverse complement strand
ACCGAACTGCGACGCCGGTGCAGGCTGGCGCAGATATGAATACCTGGGGCATTGAAGAATTCCATCAAAAAATCGCCTATCATTATAAACTTTCAGTTTCAGAGAAAACTCTTTTACAAAAAACTACGCTGGCACCCTATGAACCCTTGATCAACAAAGGCAATGCGAGAAATCTCAGACCCACCCTCTTCGATATGCTGGCACACCAGGCATTGGAATATTTCAGGAACGATGAACGCGATCTGAAGAAACCCACTTACCAATTTACCATCAACGATGCAAGCGCCTTTGCCAGCGCCGGTATTTTCATCAACACTGCATTCACCACCAGCGACACATCCTCTCTCTATCACGAGGCGCTGCTGATCTACCAGCAGCTTCTTGCCTTTCATCTGAACGACAGGGATCCCGCGGCACTTATAGATGCCGATCTCGACAGGCTTGATTTCATGCACACAGCCAGCATCATTGAAAATAAAGACCAACTTTATAACGATGCATTGCAGGCCATTCAGAAAAAATATCCAACTCATCCTTTTGGAGCATTAGCTGCTTTGATCAGGCTGGAAAACTTACACACCAGCGCCATGAACTACCGGCCAGGCATAAGCGATCCTGCCTTGAGATATGCACTGGTTGACATCCGAAAAGAACTTGAGCAAGTTTCGGGAAAATTTCCGGGCACCGAGGCAGACGCCAGGGCGAAGAATCTTTTGACCATTATCCTGGATCAGAACATCAGTGCAAAAACAGAACTGGTCAACTTACCCGGCAAGCCTTTCCTGTCGCTCGTCAACTTCCGTAACCTCAATGCATTTTATTACCGCATCATAAAGGTGGACGACCAGGAAGCTATGAAAGCCGGCAAATATGAAGATCTCTGGAAAAAACTGGTTAATATAAAACCAGAAAAGCAGGTCAAACAGGTATTGCCAGCCGCCAGTGATCACCGCGAACACAGTGTGGAGATCAAAATAGATCCGCCGCCCCTGGGTGAATACGCCCTGCTCTGCAGCGCAAATGAAAATTTTTCGCTAACCAACAACCATCTTACCCTACAATTCTTCCATGTAAGCCAGATCTCTTATATACGCAAAGACGATAATTATTTTATCCTTAACCGGGAAACCGGTGAGCCTATGGCAGGCGCTGAGGTTAAGGTCATGGAACATAAATACGACAACCTGCAGTCTCGCATGGTATATAAGCAGCTGACAACTGCAAGGTCCAACAACGACGGCTACCTGAAATTAAGTTTCAACAACAATATCAACAGGTATGCACTCGATATAAACTGGAAACAAGACAGGCTTTTCACCCGGAGAACCGATTATTATGTTGTTTACGATCCAGGTGCCTCCCTGCAAAAAGATGAAATACTCACTTCCATCTTTACGGACAGGTCCATTTATCGTCCAGGCCAGACTATTTATTTCAAAGGGATCAGGATCAGGAGGAACAGGAAGGAAAACAGGAGCATAGTGGATGCAGGGCAAAAGACCGTAGTGTCACTTTACGACGCCAATGGCCAGAAAAAAGACTCGCTTTCCCTGACTACAAACGAATACGGATCTTACCACGGTCAGTTTCATATACCGGAAAACCTGCTTACCGGCATTTTTTCACTCAGGGATAATAACGGTAATGCTTACTCGCAATTCAGCGTAGAGGAATACAAAAGGCCAACATTTGAAATTGTTTTCGACCAGCTGCAGGGAAGCTATAGGTTGAACGACAGTATACCGGTAACCGGTACGGTATCCGGCTATGCGGGCAATAACCTGAATAATGCTTCGGTGAAATACAGGGTGGTGAGAAGAACCCGTTTTCCCTGGCCCTGGAGATCATCATTCTGGCCCGTCGACAATGCAGAAATGGAAATTGCCCACGGAGAAACAACATCCAATGAAAAAGGGAAATTCACCATCCCATTCAAAGCTATTCCGGATGCAACCGTTGACCCTAAGCTCGAACCCCAGTTCAGGTACGAAGTGATTATAGACGCTACGGATAACAGCGGTGAAAGCCGCAGCGGCAGCAAAACGCTGAACATAGGATACAAGGCCGTTTTCCCCACTATTGAAATGAAGGAAGAATACATGGCAGACAGCCTTAAGCAGATACTTGTCAGCGCAAAGAATTTCGAAGGAGTGTCGCAGCGGATTAAAGTTACCCTGAAGATCACAGCGCTTGATGCACCTTCGCGCCTGCTGAAAAACAGACTTTGGGATATACCCGACACCAGCCTGATGTCAAAAAAAGAATTCACGGATTATTTCCCCAATGATCCATACCTGAATGAAACCGATCCAACCACCTGGAACAGGAAAAAAGAAATTGTTTCTGTCACTGACAGTACGGGAAACATCAGCCTGAACAATATATCTATTGCTCCCGGGTATTACCTCGTGGAAGTATCGGGTAAAGACAAATTCGGTGAAGAGGTTAAAGACATGAAATATGTAAGGGTCATCAGTAATACGAAGCCCCATCCTTCATACACATGGAAAACCAGTGACAGAATAATTACAGAGCCAGGAAAAAATCTAACTACTTCTATAGGAAGTTCTGCGGATAATGTCTATGCTATTATGCAAATTGATAAGAATGGCAGCGGGGATGATGGCGATTATAAACTGATCAGGCTAAACAATTCCTGGCACGAGATCACTGTACCTGTGACAGAACAGGATCGGGGTGGATTCAGTATCATACACAGTTTTGTAAAACATAACCGTTTTTTCCAGGTAGTACAGGAAATTGACGTCCCCTGGACAAATAAGAAACTCGATATCACCGTGGAAACTTTCAGGGACAAACTG
>JAHEFC010000508.1 GCA_024640385.1 Sphingobacteriales bacterium | reverse complement strand
GCATACGAGATGCCCGGTGATTCTGTAGACGGTATGAATCCGGAAGCCGTTCATGAAGCAGTTTCCAGGGCAGTGAAAAGGGCCAGGGCAGGCGAAGGGCCAACCCTGCTTGAAATGAAGACCTACCGCTACAAAGGCCACTCCATGAGTGACCCCCAAAAATACAGAACTAAGGAAGAGGTGGAAACCTACAAGGAAAAAGATCCCGTAGAAACCTCCAGGACCATGCTTCTTGAATATTTCAAAGTTCCACAGGAAGAAATTGAGGCCATTAACGAAAGAGTAAGGCTTGAAGTGGAAGATTGCGTACAGTTCGCTGAAGAAAGCCCATGGCCTTCTGACGATGAACTGCTGAAAGACGTATACGTTCAGCAAGATTACCCATTCATAACAGACTGATTACAATCTACTTAGAAAGCTTATCTTATTTTTTACTTTTTAATTTTGACTTTTTAATTTAAAACATGTCAGCAAAAACACATCCCGAACCGGAAGTTGAGATCATCGATAAAGCCAGGGGTTTTTGGGAAAAAAACAGTAAATCTATTCTAATTGTCAGCATTGCGGTGATCGTGATCGCCGGCGGTTACCTGGGATATAAATACCTTGTACAAATCCCAAATGAAACAAAGGCCCAGGAAGCGATCTACAAAGCAGAAACCAATTTCAGGAAAGATTCGATCAGTCTTGCCCTCAATGGTGATGCCAGCACACCTGGTTTTTTGAAAGTGATAAAGAACTATGGCGGCACCAAATCAGGCAATCTGGCCAGGTTATATGCGGGTGAGTCCTATCTCCACCTCGGCGATTACAAGAATGCCATCAAGTACCTGGAAGAATTCGATGCCAATGGCGCCAAACAGATCGAAGCCCGGGTTCAGGGCATGCTGGGAGATGCGAATTCTGAACTGAAGCAGACCGATAAAGCCATCGAACATTACAAAAAAGCTGGGGCTTTATTCCCGGATGATGCCTTACTTTCTTCCGAATATCTTTTCAGGGCCGGCTTATTGCTGGAAACTGCCGGCAAAACCAAAGAAGCGGTAGAGGTGTACAAACAGATCAAAGAAAAATTCCCCCGTACTGAAAGGGGATTCACAATAGATAAATATCTTGCCCGCCTGGGAGAAACAAAATCCTGACGTTAATGGCAACTAAAGGGAACGCCTCTTTGAAAAAATTAAATACAGGCGCCGGTGCATTAACCGGTGCCTGTGTTGTTATTGTGAAGACCGAATGGAACGCCGCTGTGGTAGACGAACTGGAAAATGGCGCCAGGAAGGTATTGATTAAGCAAGGCATAAAAAATGTGGTCACGGTTACCGTACCCGGGGCCGTAGAGATCCCATTTGCGATCAAGGCCTATTGGGATACGATGAAATATAAAGATGTCAAGCCGGATGCCTTCATTGCACTGGGCGCCGTGATACGCGGCGACACTCCTCATTTCGACTATGTCTGCAAAGCGGTGACAGACGGAGTTGTTCACCTGAATATGCATTTACCCGTTCCTACCATTTTTGGTGTGCTCACAGTAGATAATGAGCAGCAGGCAAAAGAACGCATCGGGGGCAAACACGGGCATAAGGGAGAAGAAGCAGCCATAACAGCGCTCAAAATGATCTCCCTGGTCAGATCATTCAAAGCACAACGTTGACACATGAATGTACAATTATTCATACCCTGTTTTGTTGACCAGTTATTTCCGCAAACTGCTTTCAACATGGTCAGACTGCTTGAAAAAGCAGGATGTACTGTAAGCTATAATACCAACCAGACCTGTTGCGGGCAGCCTGCGTACAATGCAGGATTCAGGGAAGAATCGAAAATGGTTTGTACCAAATTCATCAAAGACTTTGCCGGCAAAGATTATATAGTGGCGCCCAGCGCTTCCTGTGTGGGTTTTGTGAGGAATTACTACAGTTCCATGTTCACTGAAGATTCTTCATATCGCCATGAGGTGAAATCCCTGCAGGGGCGAATATTTGAGCTCAGTGATTTCCTGGTGAATGTATTGCACTATACAGATTTCAATGCCTCACTCGATATAGAGGCAACTTACCACGATTCCTGCGCTGCGCTGCGGGAATGTAAACTGAAAAATGAGCCTCGGGTGTTGCTGGAAAAAGTAGCCGGGCTCAAACTGAACGAAATGCAGGACAATGAAACCTGTTGCGGGTTCGGAGGAACTTTTGCCGTGAAATTCGATTCTATATCTTCCGCTATGGCCGACCAGAAAGTCAATAATGCCATAGCAGCCGGCGCCCGATATATTATCTCCACAGACCTCAGCTGCCTTATGCACATCGGTTCATATGCCGAGAAAAACGGACTGGACATTAAAACAATGCATTTGGCTGATGTGTTAGTATCGGGATGGTAGTTATAGCAGGTGGCAGTTGGCAGGTTGCAGGTTGCAGCCGGTCCTTCTTCTGCAACCTGCAACCTGTAACCTGCAACCTGTAAATCTAAAGTATGGCGTATTGGTTAATAAAGTCTGAACCGTTTAAGTACAGCTGGGATCAGTTTGTGGCCGAGAAACAAACCCATTGGAATGGGGTGCGCAATTATGCTGCCCGAAATAATCTCAAGGCAATGAAAAAAGGAGATAAGGCCTTTTTTTATCACAGCAATGAAGGCTTGGAGATCGTTGGCATTGCAAAGGTGGTCAAAGAGTTTTACCAGGATCCAACAACCGATGATGAAGCATGGGTTGTGGTGGATTTTGCACCGGTAAAAAAACTTAAAAACCCCGTCACCCTTGCCCGGATGAAAATGGAAAAGCGCCTGGCCAATATGGACCTTCTCCGGTTGAGCCGCCTTT
>JAHEFC010000507.1 GCA_024640385.1 Sphingobacteriales bacterium | reverse complement strand
ATTGATTTCCGCAACGCTGATTTCTCCAAAGGTGTTTTTCACCTGCAGCGGCGAGTTTCTGGGAACGGTTATTTCCAGATCCGTGTTGAAGATGTAATCTTTTCCGCTCAAATCCTCCCGGTTAGTGCGAACCACGAAGTATTCGACATCGGGTTTTGTCCCTGGTTCAGCTTCCGGTTTCGGATTTGGCGTAGACGGACCCCTTTTTTCCGGTCTGGCCTCGAGGCGAATTTCATCAGCGATACTCTTTGCGCGGGGCTCGTTGCTGTAAACCACCTTTTTCAAGCGTATGCGAATCTCCCGGGCGCTTCCGGAAGTGACAGTGACCGACCCATAGGAATTCTCGACCAGAACCGGCATTGGATGATCGATGGAATAGGTCATTTCTTCTGAGTATGCATGCGTCTCTCCTAACCACTGTCCCGGCCGCATGGATGTACCGCCTATTTGGATAGGCAGTTCACGGATGAAGTGGCCCAAATGGCTTTCAAACGCTCTGGTCACGGCGGATCCGATCATAAGTAGAAAAAAAATGCCGATTATTTCCCCAAATCGAATAGAAACTGCATCCTTATGCAGGAAGTAATCCACAATTTTTCCCAGGCCGAGAAGAATCAGTAAAACCGGCCAATACCGTCCGGCCAGCGACCAGAAATCGGGCCCGATGCCAAAGTTTCTCAGAAGAAACAAAATCCCGAGCCCGATCCAGAGCAGAGATCCCAACAGCGACGGACGAAGCCTGTGCGACATGGTTTTACTCCTTCGGAGGTATCCTGTTTTGTGCGGGCGGAGTCGCCGGCCAGGAAAAATAGCAAAAGAGTCTCTTCACTCCGATGATGATCAGAATGACTGGCCAATACCGCGCGATCAGACGCCAGGCGGAGAAAGGAGCATAGAAGTTTTCCGCCAGGAAGATCACGCCGAGAGCAATCAAGATCAATCCCGCGGTCAAGGCACCGCTGCGAGAATACGCAGTCATGTCAGATATCCTCCTTCGCCTCTAGCTTGATACTTTGCGCAGCATCGGTCTGAGATTGCCTGGTCTGTATAGCGCGGTAAACGAGGTAGGCGCCCAACAAAACAAATATCAGCGGCCAGAGCCTGTTCAGGAAATTGAATGGAATGACATTCTCGAGCAGGAAAAACACGCCCAGGATCATCAGGAAGATGCCCCAGCCGATGATCGTTTTATCCTGGTGCGCTGTTTCTGAAATCGGAATCGAATTAAGCCGCGTGCGAACCTTGGCTTCCGCGCTGCGATAGGCGTCGAACATGGTAAAGAGCACAAAGACGGCAGCCCCGAAACCAAAGATCCCGCTTGCCCGGCTGCCCAGCAAGGCCAGGGCGGACCAAACGGCAAAATAGGTGACTGCCTTTAAATATTCGCTGTTATAGACGGCGCCCAGGCCGGGGATGATAGCGCACAGTGCGGCTCTCCTGGGTGAATCGGTAGGCAGCTTAAGCCCTCTAATCGTAGCCGCCCATTCCGCCCCCTCGATCAGGCAGTCCTGGCAGTAAACCTTGCCTTTTATCCTATGTGAGCATTCCCCGCAGAGGGATTTACTGCATGCATTGCAGGATTCCTGAGATTCTGCTGCTGGATGGTACGAACATTTCATATCAGTCACCTCACGTCCGATAACCCCGTGAGAAATGCGGGGCAAAGGCTTTTTAGGCTGGCCACAAGAAGAGACCGCTGCTTTTTTCCACAGGCGCGCTATTTTTCCGCGGCACCTTCTCTTCCGATTTTTTACGCCCTTCGACCGGCACTTCTATTTGCTCCATTATGGAATGAAGATTGTTTAAAGTATTGTTTTTAAAGCGATTATAGCGATCCTGCCACTCATTTTTTTTGTTGTAAGCTCTCAGCCCTTCGCCGTACAACTGCCGTGCCCCCCGGTCCATGAGCCGAACAAACTCTGTTGGCGACAGGCTTGAGATCGTTACCGATAATTTCGGCAGCATCACGTCAAGCATCAAAACGAGGAATAGAGTTGCCAGCGTTGCCCCGATGGCGAGCCTTGGCGTCAACAGAGGTTGAATGAAATACCGGCGCAATAATTCCTTGAAAGATCGGGTTCTGGGCCGGCCGGAGGTTCGGAGCAGGATTCTTTCGATAGAGTCCGGATCCATTTCCAGTGAAGGGTAGTTGTGACAGAGAACAACGATGGATTGCATCTCCTGCAGCAGGGCCGAGCAGTTTTGGCAGTTTTCAAGGTGCTGTGCCACCATATCCGTCTTGTCGGCAGGGAGGCTGGCTTCCATATAATCGCTCAGCCAGAGCTCAACCTTTGAACAATCCATAAATAGCCTCTACATTTGCATCCCTAGCAGGGTACGTCGCTTCATTAATAATTTGGCCAATTCAATCCGCCCACGGTTGATCCGGCTCTTTACCGTGCCTTCGGGAACGCCGAGGAGCTCGGCAATATCCTGGTATGCCGTCCCTTCGATATCTCTAAGTATAATAGCTTCTTTGAGTTCAGGGGATAACGCCTGAAGTCCATCCTGCAGAAACCGGGATGCCTCTTCTTGTTCTGCCGCTCGCTGAGGATTGGGAGTCCTGTCGTCTCGGATATTCATGGTTTCCAACTCCTCGCTCCCTCCCGTCTGGGGAAATCGACGGACTTGTCTGTAGTGATCAATAATCAGGTTCCGGGCCACGCGCAAAATCCAGTTTTGAAAGCTGCCGGCATCCGAACGGTAGCTTCGGATATTCTGATAAACCCGGATCAGGATATTCTGCGTCAAGTCCTCCGCTTCATCTCTGCGGTTGGTGTAGCGGTAACTCAGGTTATAAATACGCTTCCCATAGGAGTTCACCA
>JAHEFC010000506.1 GCA_024640385.1 Sphingobacteriales bacterium | reverse complement strand
AGATTTCTTCAGGGCCGTGTTGATGGTGTTCAGTATTTCCTCTGGAAACAACGGCTTGAGCACATAATCAAACGCACCCAGCTTCATCAGATCCACAGCTGTTTTAAGATCATTATATCCTGTTATGATGATCACCGGAAGGTCTGGAAATTTCTCTTTGACCTTCATCAGCACGGCTTTGCCATCTGTATTGTCGAGACGGTAGTCACAGAGCACGATATCCAGATCGTCGTGTTCATCAATGATATCGAATGCCTTCTTTGCAGTCAACGCCTCCAGCACACTGAAGCCATGCTTGGTGAGGAACTTATTCAGTAAAAAACAGATGTCGTGGTCGTCATCAATGATCAAAGCTTTTGGCATTGGGTTCTTTTTAATTATTTCAATTGGTCAACTAACGTAAGCGAATTCTATTTCCAGATCGCCCTTAACTGGGCAGTTGGAATACGTAACATCTCCCGGTATTTCGCCACGGTTCTGCGGGCGATCTTATATCCTTTCCTGGCCAGCAGGGTTACAAGCTGGTGATCGGTAAAAGGCCTTTTCTTGTCTTCCTGATCTATCACTTCCTTCAGCGCATGCTGAATCACCCTGCTGCTCACGGATTCACCGGATTCGGAAGTAAGACCTTCGGTGAAAAGGTCTTTCAACAGGATATTTCCAAAAGGTGTTGATGCATATTTGTTCGAAGTGACACGCGAAACGGTAGATATATCCACTCCTGTTTGCTCTGCAATATTCTTCAGGATCATGGGGCGCAGCAATAGAGGGTCACCTACGCGGAAATAGTCGTATTGCCATTTAACTATGGCATTCATGATCCTGAGCATCGTGTTCTCACGTTGTACTATAGCCGAAACAAACCATTCGGCGGCCTGCAGTTTACTTTTCAGATAGTAATTTGCAGCTTTATCCTTATCGTTGCACTGGTTCCTGATATTCTCCATCCATCCACGGTTGATGGTGAGTGACGCAGATCTTTGCCTGGCCAGTGATATCTCCAGTTCATCATCTTCCGCGGTGATGATAAAGTCGGGAATAATATAATTTCTTACACTGGCACCATCTGCCTCCACATCTACTGGTTTCAGGCTCAGGGAAGCTATAAGCTCAAGGCTTTGCTTCAACTGGTCCTCTTCCAGTTTAAGATGCATCATGATCTTTTCCAGCTGGCGGTTATTCAGGTCTTCAAAATGATCCCTGATCAGCCGGTAGGCAATATCAACCTGAACATCTTGTTTATCACGCCGGGATAATTGCAGCATCAGGCATTCCCTGATATTCCTGGCACCCAGGCCAGGCGGATCAATGGTTTGGATGATCATCAGTACTTTCTCAAGTTCTTCAGGTTCTATCCATTTTTTGATAGTGAAAGAAACATCTTCAGCCAGGGTAGAAAGATCCTGCTCCAACAATCCGGAATCGTTCATTGAATCGATCAGAAAACTTGCCAGGTGGAATTCCTTATCATCCTCTATCAACATCCTGACCTGTTCTTTCACGGATGACCGGAAATCAGTACCCTGTGGAATGGGACGTTCCGGAATCTGTTGCTCAGGGAAATAATTGGCGTACTCCGTTTTATAATCAGGTATGTCATCGTACCCGTATTCTTCCCAATCAGCAAAATCCTGCTGGTTCTCATGGCTATCCTCCGGATTTTCATCCTGCGCAACTTCTTCCAACAATGGATTCTCTTCCAGTTCCTGCGAGATCCGCTGATCAAGTTCCACCGTGGTCAGGTGAAATATGTTCAATAGCTGGATCTGTTGGGGAAGAATCCTGGTTTGTTGTTTTTGTGATATATTCTGGTGGATCATCGAATGGCTTTAATACCGGATCAATGTTGTTAGTCTGTCTTTATTATACCAAGTTCAGTTCCAAAAATCCCGGATCAGGGTAAATGATGATAAATTGCCCATCTATATGGTTTTCAAAGGTTAAAAGCGGGATCTACGGATAAGGACCTGTTTCATAATTTACGAATATTGTAGAGAACTTTCTACAGCCTGGGGAAATAATATGACCAAATTAACAAGGTTAATGTATGTCCTGTTTTCGATCTGCATGTCAGTATTCATTTTACTGTCTTTCAGCTACATGAACCGGGTCAGGAAGCTTGACGAAAACATTAAGCGGTTTGAGTATTCAAATAGTATTCTGCTGGCTATTGAACAGATCAACGGTATTTTAAACGCCAATGGTTCACGGTTGAGAAATATACTGATCGTCAATCAGAAGGAAGCATTCCCGGATGTATTGGTAGGCAATGTGGTGCTGTTGTCAAGAACAGATACCCTGATCAGCATCATAAAGAACGATCCCATCCAGCTGGAAAAAGCAAATGCACTTAAAATCGTTCTCGAAAACAGGTTCAATTTCATCAAGGATTCGATCCCCCTGTACTCAGAGTCACAATCAGAGAAAGCCAAATTCATTGAACGCCTTAATACATTCAGGAGTCAATACGATCAGCTCTACAAGTCGATCAGGGAAGCAGAATCAAGGGCCCTGAATTCAAGACGGGAAAGCCGCGACAGGTTCGACAAACTAACCACACCCGCCCTGATCCTCCTGCTGATATTCGCCAGCATCTTCATTCTTTCCACTTTTCTTTACCTGATATTGACCCTGAAAAAAAGGATCTATTTCCAGAATGAACTCCAGGCCAAGTTGGAAACCCTTAACCTGGCCAATAAAGAACTCGAAAACCTCAGCCGGGTAACATCTCATCATATCCAGGAGCCGATGCGAAAGATCAGGAACTTTTCCACCCTGCTTGATAAAAGGATGGAACAACTTTCCGCTGACGAGATCAGGCAGATC
>JAHEFC010000185.1:4192-7602 GCA_024640385.1 Sphingobacteriales bacterium | reverse complement strand
TCGGTGTTGTGTTCCAGCATTGAAGTTTACCGCTGTATACGTTCCTGTTCCAGGCTTCGTAGATCCGGTCTTTCTTCACATGAAAGCGGTCATAGCTCCACTCTTGCTGTATCCATAGAAGGATCAGCATGGCAGAAGCCATTCCTATGGCCAATCCAAGTATATTGATGAATGAGAAAGCCTTGCTTCTTCTTAAATTCCTGATGGCGATCTTTAAATAATTCCTGATCATATGGCCTGATTTTTCCTATTCTGATTTTAGACTTTTTGTAGGGTTCACACGCGCAGCCCTGAACGCTTTAAAACCAACCGTTATCCATGCTATTGCCAGCGTGGACACAATAGCTAAAAGGAACACCCCGGGACCTATATCCACACGAAATGTGAAATTGCTGAGCCAGTTGTTCATGAAGATGACTGCCAATGGAGACGCGATAAGGAATGCGACAAATATCAGCAACATGAATTCTTTTGAAAACAGGAACACGATACTGGCAGTTGACGCTCCCAAGACTTTTCTGATCCCAACCTCTTTGGTTCTCTGGGCTGCCATAAAAGATACCAGTCCATACAGACCCAGGCATGAAATGATGATAGCCAGCACAGCAAAGATTTTATACAGCCTGGAAAGTTGCTCTTCCTGGGTGTAAAACTCCGCAATCGCCTCATCCATGAACCTGCTGTTGCTCACGTATTCAGGAAAGTATTTGTCCCAGGTTTTCTGCACACTGGCAACTACGCCGGAAAAATTATCACCACTTAAACGTATACCGGCACTGGAGTAATAATTGCTGCTGCTGAATATCGCCAGCGGCTTGATATCTTCCCTCAGGGAATTGGTTTTGAAATCTTTTGCCACCCCAACTACCGGCAACCACGCGTTAGATCCTATACGGATATTTTTCCCGATGATATCCGCAGGATCTTTGAGGCCGAGCTTTTTCACCAGCGTTTCATTCACCACAAATTCCCTGGAGGTATCAGACTTCGACAAAGCCCTGCCGGCAATTATCGTGATGCCATAGGCATCGAAATAGTCCTGGTCGGCCACTTTCATGAATAAACCAAACTTCTCATCTTCCCCGCCATTGAATGCAAAATTGGTTGACCAGTTATTGTCTGAACTGGGAACATCTGAACTGAAACTGACAGCTTCGATGCCTTTAATGGATAATAATTCATTTTTGAAGGCAGGCATTCTCGAAATGCTTGCACTGTCTGAGCTATGCGTCAGCACCAGCACAGCATCTTTCTTCAAACCCAGGTCTGCACGTCGTATATAGTTCATCTGGCTGATCGCCACAATGGTACCAATGATGAGCAGTTGCGAAAGAGCAAACTGCAGTACTACAAGCCCCCTGCGTAATGATATATTTCCGATCGATGCAGAGTTGATCTTATTCTTCAAAGCCAGAGCCGGCCTGAATCCCGAGAGGATCATGGCGGGGTAGAATCCGGAAACCAGCACCACAACCAATGCCGTTATCAGCAGGAAAAGAATAGTAGGAAGGTTCAGAATGTTCACATCTTTCCCCACCGGTACAAAATCGTCCAGCTGAGGTGAAACCAGGAAGGCAAGTGCAAGCCCAAGCGCAACAGAAATGCCTACTACGATGGCGGTTTCGCTGAAGAACTGGGCAATAAGTTGTGCCCTGTTCCCGCCAAGCACTTTCCTCAATCCAACTTCTTTGGATCTGCTTACAGACTGCGCAGTGGACAGGTTGATGAAATTGATACAGGCCATAACGATGATCATCAGGCCCACCAACATCAGCGTCCATATCGTTGGGCGACTCACCATGCGATTATTGAAATTGCCGTACCGGGTATCAAAATGAATATCACTCAGTGGCTGTACAACATGTGTTCTCGTGTTTTTATCGTTGACCTGGCGGTAAAACTCTTTGGTTAGAGAATTAATTTTTGTTTCTACTACTGAAGCAGAAGCGGAACCTGGCAGCAACATGTACACCTGCATGTCACTGTTATTACTTCCCCAATAGGTGTTGTACCCATAATTTGCTCCATGCTGTTTGAGTGTTTTGAATGAAGCCAGCAGCTTAAAAGGGAAATCAGAATTGGAAGGAGCATCTTCAATGACTCCGGCAACACTTAATAATATGTTGAGGTCAAGCCTGATGAACTGGCCTACTGCATCCTCCCATCTTCCAAAATATTTTTCAGCCAGGGATTTTGAAATGATCACCTGGTTGGGCTCACTTAATTTACCGCCAGAACCCGAAAGGAATTTCACTGTGAAAATGTTGAACACCTCAGGCTCGGCAAAAAATACACCATGGTCTTCAATGAATTTTTTTACCGTCCTGGTATTGCTGGAATCCTCACCCACTACGGTGACCTGGCTTCCGTTGCGGGCATAGAGCCCGGCCGTTGTGGCATCGGGAAAATTCATGCGAAAAGTCTCCACAGCCGGGAAAGGCACACCCGTGGTGTAGTTTTCCTCAACAGCTTTTTCTTTGGTTACAACCCTGACAATACGGCTGTAATTCTTTTGAAACTTATCGAAGCTCAATTCATAAGTGATCACCACAAACAATAATATGCAGGAGGCGATGCCTATGGAGAGGCCTGCTATATTGATAGCCGAAAATCCTTTTCTCCGCAGCAGATTTCTATAAGCAATTTTCAAATAATTGAAGACCATGGCTTTTATTCTTATATCCTAACTGATCAACATATTCTCTGTAACTGTTTGTCCATCCAGCATTCTTACGATCCTGTGGCTGTACCTGGCATCATGTTCAGAGTGCGTCACCATGATGATGGTGGTTCCCTGCTCGTTCAGGTCGGTCAGCAACTGCATCACCTCATTACCATTGGATGAGTCAAGGTTACCTGTAGGCTCATCGGCGAGGATCAGCTTAGGGTTATTCACTACTGCCCGGGCTACTGCCACACGCTGTTGCTGTCCACCAGACAACTGCTGGGGATAGTGGTTTCTCCTGTGCATGATCTGCATCTTTTCCAATACGGCTTCAACTTTTACTTTACGGTCAGAAGCTTTTACGCCCGTGTAGATCAGGGGCAACTCCACATTTTCAAATACAGTGAGCTCGTCGATCAGGTTAAAACTCTGGAAAACGAAGCCGATATTATGTTTCCTGAGATCAGCACGCTGCCTCTCATTGAAATGAGCCACTTCGGTACCGTTGAAAACGAATGATCCTGAATCGGGATCGTCGAGCAGACCGAGTATATTGAGCAGTGTGGATTTACCGCAACCTGAAGGACCCATCACGGCAACAAATTCCCCTTCCCTCACTTCCATGGAGAGTTTATTCAGTGCTACAGTTTCAACTTCATCCGTTCTGTAGATTTTTTCTAGGTCTTTGATCTTTATCATCTTTTTATAATTTGATAATGTGGTGATTTGATTATGGTATTATATG
>JAHEFC010000185.1:0-4182 GCA_024640385.1 Sphingobacteriales bacterium | reverse complement strand
ATTTTTTCGAACAGCGGGCGTATTGATCTCACCGTTTTCTTTTTCAGCTCCCCTATAGAGACGTGAGAACAATGCCCAGTGTTACAATTTCTTTCCTGGATGCCCGCACTGATCAATCCCATGCAGAGCATCAGGACAATAAAAAATCTGATCGATTGGCTGAAAGTGATGGTTTTCATCTTATTTGTTTTTAAGTACCAGTTCCTGTATGTTGCCATAGTTCTCATAGCTTGAAGTGATCACCTTATCACCGGCTTTGAGTCCCTGCAATACTTCATAGTAATCCGGATTTTGTCCTCCCAACTGTATATCCACTTTGTATGCCTTGCTGCCGTCTTCGTTGACTTTGAAGATCCAGTTCCCGCCTGTCTGCTGGTAGAAACCTCCTCTTGGCAGCAGTAATGCCTGCTTCTCCTCACTCAGTGAAAGCCTGACCTGGAAAGTCTGACCTCTCCGGATCCCCTGGGGCAATTCGCCTTCAAAGTCCATGTCTACCTGAAATTTCCCGTTCGTTACCTGTGTAAATACTTTCCTGATCTTTAGTTTATATTCCTTTCCTGCAAAGCTGAATTGCCCCATCAGTCCGGTATAGATCCTTGAAATATAATGCTCGTCTATATCTGCTCTTACTTTGAATCCGTTAGTTGCATCCACCTGGCCAAGCCTTTCACCCTTGTTCTTGTTCTGACCTATTTCAGCATCCAGTGAGGTCAGCTGTCCGTCAATAGGTGCCCTTACGATGAGGTCACCTACCTTGCGCCGCATGACATCCAGGGCGTTCTGGGTTCTGGCGTATGACTGGTTGGCTTGTTCCAGTTCCTGCCTTACCGATGCTGAATCTTTCTTTAATATTTCTTCCTGCAGTTTTTTCCTTTTCACCTGGAATTCGTAAGCGATCTCCGACTGGCGGAACTCCTGCGAACCGATCACTTTCTCTTCGTACAATTTTTTATTCAGTTTGTATAAGCGCTCTGCTTCCTTGAAACTGTTCTCTGCATCCGCCATCTGGTTCAGTTTGGTGATGGTGTTCTGTTGTGCGGCATTGCGGGAGATCTGCATCTGGGTGAGCAGATTGAATACTGAGGTTTCCTGGTTCACCAGGCTGAGTTCCAGATCCGTATTGGATAACCGGAGAATGGGCTGGCCCTTTTTTACTATGGCGCCATCTTCCACAAATCTTTCTTCAACCCGTCCGCCTTCAGCTGCATCCAGGTAGATGGTGGTGAGTGGCAATACCACACCATTCACCGGTGTAAACTCCTGGAAAGCCCCCTGCCTGATATCGCTGATGGTGAGCCGCTCAGTTTCCACATTCAGTTTACGGGCTCCGGAAGTGAAATAATAACTGCCAATGATCAATAAAGCCAAACCTGCTATCCCTGCAATGGTTAGGATCTTCTTAGATGTCCACTTCTTTTTTTCGATAACTCTGTCCACAGTATATAATTACTTTTGATGCTTTGCTTTCAAAGCCATGCCAATTTCATAAACAACTGATTTTCAATATTTTAATTAGTCTTCCAAACTGGTAGTGTTCGCTACCGGTACAATGGGTGTACGATTTTGATACACAGGTTGCAGGTGGCAGGTGGCAGGTGGCAGGTTGCAGGTGGCAGGTGGCAGGTTGCAGAAATGGTTGCGGTTGCAGATTGCATTATTCCGAAGCCTGCAACCTGCAACCTGTTACCTGCAACCTGTATCCTCTATCCTCTATCCAGTATCCAAAAAATCCTATACTTGCATTTCGAGTATACTATATGAATCTGAAAAACGCATCCATTCTGATAGTTGACGATGATACGGATGTACTGACGGCTGTAAGGCTATTGCTGAAAACCGAAGCGGCGGATGTGGTCACGGAAAAAAATCCCGAGAACCTTAGATCGATCCTGCAGAAAAGATCATTCGACCTCGTCCTGCTGGACATGAATTTCACCAGCTCCATCAACACCGGTAACGAAGGGATCTTCTGGCTGAACAAGATCCGGGAAATGGGATGCAAGTCCGCCGTTATCATGATCACAGCATATGGAGATATAGACCTTGCAGTGAAATCATTGAAAGAAGGCGCAGCCGATTTTGTGGTCAAGCCCTGGCATAACGAAAAACTGCTGCAGACCATGAAAGATGCCCTGCAGAAAAGCCAGAAAAAAAACGAGGGCAGTTTAAACTATACCAACAAACTGGACGCATCCATCATTGGCAAATCAGAAGTGATGCAGCAGATCTTTCATAAAACTGAAAAGATCGCGCCCACGGATGCCAATATCCTGATACTTGGAGAGAATGGAACGGGGAAAGACCTGATCGCAAAAGCCATACACGATCATTCCATGCGCAAAGACGGGCCCTTCGTGAAAGTAGATGTGGGTGCACTTACCGAGAGCCTTTTCGAAAGTGAATTGTTCGGTCATAAAAAAGGTGCCTTTACCGACGCCAGGGAAGACAGAACAGGCAGATTTGAAGCAGCCAGCGGGGGAACCCTGTTCCTGGACGAAATAGGCAATATCACATTACAGCAACAGGCCAAGCTACTAACGGTATTGCAGAACCGAACTATAACACGCCTGGGATCGAATGAACAGATCCCGGTAGACATCAGGCTGATCTGCGCCACCAATCTCCCGCTCTCAGAACTTGCCAATGAACACCGGTTCCGTAAAGATCTTGTTTACCGGATCAATACGGTTGAACTCACCATGCCGCCACTTAGAAAAAGAGAGGAAGACGTGATCCTGCTGGCCAGGCATTTTGCAAATATTTACGCCACCAAGTACCTGAAACCAACTATCGAATTCGATCCCAAAGCATTGGAAAAATTAAGATCATATTCCTACCCGGGGAATGTCAGGGAACTGCAGTATTCGATCGAACGTGCCGTGATCATGGCTGAAGGCAGCGTTTTAACAGAGCAGGATATCATATTCTCCCCGCTCGAGAACGCTGAAACTAAACAGGAAGAAGACGATGACCTCAAACTCAGCACCATCGAGAAGAATACCATTTTACGTGTAATCGAAAAAAACCAGGGAAATATCACAAAAGCAGCCAAAGAACTGGGACTTACCCGAACTGCACTTTACCGCCGATTGAGCAAATATGATATTTAAAAAATACGAATGGAAACTGGTGGTTAGGGTGGCGCTTCTGCTTGTCACCCTGACGGCATTTGCATTTCTGGTAATAACCAAAAGATTCAGCTACCTCATTATCCTGGTTCCCCTTATCATTTTTCAGCTTTTGGAAATATTCAGATTCCTGAAAAAAACCCAGGACGAAGTAACTGACTTTGTTCAGTCCGTCCACTATCGCGATTTCTCAAGGCATTTTGATGTTTCCCACGCGCCTTTAGAATTGCAGCCACTGCGCAAAGGATTCAATGAGATCAACAGCGCGATCAAGGTGATCAGCAGGGAAAGAGAAACCCAATATCAATATCTGCAGAAAATCCTTGAATTGGTAGACACCGGCATTCTTTCCTACGAAACGGGAACCGGGAACATTACCTGGATGAATGAATCGCTGAAAAAAATGCTGCAGATCCCCTACCTGAAAACGCTTGATTCACTTTCAAAAAGGGATCACGAACTTTTTGAGGAGATCAGATCGATAAAACCAGGAGAGAACAAAGTGGTCACCATCAACCGCGACAAGCATTCTTTCCGCACCCTGCTTTCTGCCACAGCGTTTCAGACAGATGGCATCATGTACAAACTCATCGCTTTTCAGAACGTGCACGAAGCGCTGGATGAAAATGAATCCCAGGCCTGGAAAAAGCTGCTGAGTGTAATGACGCACGAGATCATGAATTCCGTAGCACCTATTTCATCCCTTGCTGATACATTGAAGAACAGGCTGAAAAAAGCTTCAGAAGAAAAGGAAGATGTTGGCACTTCGATGGAAGACATCGAGCTCGGGATAAATACCATTAAAAGAAGAAGTGAGGGCCTGTTGAAATTCGCAGAAACCTACAGGAATCTCAATAAGGTCACAAATCCTAACCTGAAACCAATTCCCGTCATGGACCTGTTTGAGAACCTGCATCACCTGATGGAGCCTACGCTTGAACAGAAGAATATTGAGATGGAAGTGGTGATGAAAGATCCGGGACTAGTAGTGGAAGCAGATCTGAACCTGATCGAACAGGTGATGATCAATCTCATTGTCAATGCCATTGATGCA
>JAHEFC010000505.1 GCA_024640385.1 Sphingobacteriales bacterium | reverse complement strand
TTTACCGGACAGATACTGCTCATAAGAACTCAGGTCAAAATGCCCATGACCACAGAGATTGAACAGGATGGTTTTGGAAACGCCCTCTTCATCTGCCTGCTTTGCCTGCCTGATCACTTCGGCAATACCGTGGTTTGCTTCAGGGGCGGGAATAACACCTTCCGTTCTGGAAAACAGAACACCGGCTTCAAAGCATTCTATTTGGTTGATCGCATCTGCTTCTATCAAACCATCTTTCAACAATTGGCTGATAATGGCACCGGCACCATGGTACCTCAATCCACCTGCATGTATAGGCGAAGGCACGAAATTATGACCCAGCGTATACATCGGGATCAAAGGCGTCATTCCTACCGTATCTCCAAAATCGTAACGGAATACACCCCTTGTCAGTTTGGGACAGGATGTGGGTTCTACAGCAATTGCCCTTACCTTGTTTCCATTAGTGAGTTTATCCATCAGGAAGGGAAAACTGATGCCCGCGAAATTGGAACCGCCGCCAAATGGAGCGATAACAATATCAGGATAATCACCAGCTTTTTCCATCTGTTTTTTTGCTTCAAGACCAATGATGGTCTGGTGCATCAATACATGATTCAACACACTGCCCAAAGCATATTTAGTATCCTCGTTCATGGCCGCCACTTCTACTGCTTCTGAGATAGCAATACCCAGGCTGCCGGGTGAATTAGGATCTTTAGCCAGTATCGATCTTCCTGCATTGGTGAGATTGGTAGGAGAAGAATGCACTTTTGCTCCCCAGGTATTCATCATGATCTTGCGATAGGGTTTACCGTCATAACTCACTTTGACCATGAACACTTCGCATTCGATCCCAAACAAGCTGCAGGCAAATGCCAGTGAGCTGCCCCACTGCCCCGCTCCGGTTTCTGTAGAGATCTTTTTCACGCCTTCTTTGGCATTGTAATAGGCCTGCGGTATGGCTGTATTGGGTTTGTGTGAACCGGCAGGACTTACTCCTTCATATTTGTAATAGATCTTAGACTTTGTTCCCAACGCTTTCTCCAGCCCATGGGCACGATACAATGGTGTCGGGCGCCAAATGGTGAAAATATCCCGCACTTCATCAGGGATCTCCACCCATTTATCAGGTGTTACTTCCTGTTTGATCAATTCCATGGGAAACAATGGAGCCAATGCTTCCGGACCAATGGGTTGTTTCGTTCCCGGGTGCAAAGGCGGCAGGGGTTTGTTCTTCATATCTGCCACAATATTATACCAATGGGTAGGTATCTCAGATTCCTGCAGGGTTATTTTTCGTTGCCTCGACATAAATTTATTTTTTTAAAATTATCATTTCTTGCCTTTCAACGCTTTCATTTGTGCAGCATCAGCTTCCTTCAGGCTGATCGCATAACCACCTCCCGGAGCACAGTACTGACTTAGGGTACTCTTGCCTGTTACCAGTATCTGCCTTATGTTATAAGCCTGGGGTTTGGTTTTATAATGCGCATCAGGAGCGTCACTATAAATAGTAGCCACATAGGTTTTGCCAGCATCCAGGAAATCGAAACTGATCTTTGAAGTGCGGGAATTTTCACCCGCCACTGATCCAACGAACCATTGACCAGTATGTTTTGCTTTACGGGCCACAGTGATAAATTCTCCGGGTTCTGCCTCCAGGTATTTGCTGTAATCCCAATCTACCGCCACATCCTTAATAAACTGAAAAGCATCAGGGAAACGATCGTAATTCTCCGGCAGGTCTGCGGCCATCTGTAAAGGACTATACATGGTAAGATAAAGTGCCAGTTGATTTGCGAGTGTACTGTTGCACCAGGACTTATTCGTTGGATTGATCTTGCTGATGTCCATTTCAAAAACTCCGGGCGTGTAATCCATTGGCCCGCCTATCAGCCTTGTAAATGGAAGTACGGTAACATGGAAGGCTTTTGATCCGCCAAAGGCCTGGAACTCGGTTCCCCTGGCAGATTCGTTACCTATCATGTTGGGCCAGGTGCGTGCAAGACCAGTTGGCCTCACCGCTTCATGGGCATTCACCATGATCTGATAGCTAGCCGCTTTTTCCACAACATGCTGGTAATGGTCGAGTGTCCATTGACTATAATGATGCTCACCCCTGGGCAGAATAGGACCTACATATCCCGTTTTTACTGCATCATACCCATTCTCTTTCATGAATTTAAATGCGGTATCCAGGTGACGCTCATAGTTTCTCGTTGATCCGGAAGTCTCATGGTGCATGATCATTTTAACACCTTTGGATCTGGCATAGTCCCTGATCTCTGCAACATGAAAATCAGGATAGGCTGTAACAAAATCAAATACATAGTCCTTGGAATTCCCGAACCAGTCTTCCCAACCCACATTCCAGCCTTCTACCAATACCCCATCAAATCCATTCTTTGCAGCAAAATCAATATACTTCTTTACATTGGCTGTGGTTGCACCATGTTTGCCATTAGGCTTCGCCACTGTAAAATCGGTAACCCCTAACTGCACGGAAGGATAATCATCTGTATAGGACCATGTGCTTTTGCCCGTGATCATTTCCCACCACACGCCAATATATTTAACAGGCTTGATCCATGATGTCTCCTTGATCTTAGAAGGTTCATTCAGGTTATAGGTCATTTTAGACGCCAGGATATTCCTTGCATCATCACTGACTATGATGGTTCTCCATGGACTGGTACATGGAGCCTGCAGATAGCCCTTATCACCCTTTGCATCCGGGGTCAGCCATGATTCAAAAACAAAACTCTTGTCATCCAGGTTCAGGTGCATACAGGAATAGTTGATCAATGCAGCTTCATGCAGGTTGATGTATAAACCATCGTCTGTTTTCATCATCAG
>JAHEFC010000504.1 GCA_024640385.1 Sphingobacteriales bacterium | reverse complement strand
GCAATGAGCTGCTTTCGCATAAACATAGGTGCCACAAGAAGCGTTTTGCAAAGCTTCAGGTGTTTGAGTCCCGATTTTGGTTTTTCAAGATAAGAGAACATCCTGTTTACATCTGCCATGATATGCCGGTCCGAGGTCAGAAGGCAAATATCTCCGTAAAAACGCGCTGTGCTTTCATTCAGGTTCCCGGTACTTACAAATCCATAGTGTATGGTTCTGTTGCCTTTCCGTTTTCTGATCAGGCATATCTTGGCATGAACTTTCTGGTTCGGTTCGCCCAGCAACACTTTCACTCCTTCTTCTTCCAGTACTTCTTTCCAATAAAGATTATTTTCTTCATCAAACCGGGCCCTGATCTCGAGCATTACAGTGACACTCTTCCCGTTTCTTACGGCATTGATCAGTGCATTGATCACCTTGGAGTAATCTGCCAGCCGGTATGCAGTGATCTTAATGGTAGTTACATCCGGGTCGATCGCTGCCTCCCGCAACAAATCGATAACGGGATCGAAAGAATGATAGGGGAAATTCAGCATCACATCATTGTTGAGTACTTCATCGGTCACCCTCGGGAGGTTATTCAGTTGAGGATGCATGAATGGCTTTCTCCGTTCGCCTTCGTGAGGGAAGATGTCTCCGGGAAACTCCATGAAATGCCTGAAATTGTGTATCCTTCCCCCGGGAATGAGGTGGTCCTTCTTGGTGAGTCCCATCTTTCGCACCAGATATTCCAGCAGGGATGAATCAATTTCTTTATCATAGATCAGCCTGACCGGTTTTCCCTTTCTCCTGTTCTTGATCCCTTTTTCGATCTTCTCCGATAAGTTGGTAGGTTCATCGTAATCCAGGTCGTATTCCGCGTCCTTTGTCACTTTTATGATATGGGCGCTGTATTCGTCATATCCGAAATAGGAGAATATTCTTGGAAGGCAGAACCTGATCACGTCTTCAAGCAGTATGATATATTTTCCTTTATCACTGCGCCCGGGTAGTTGTATGAATCTTGACGCTCCTTTTGTAGGGACTTCTATCAAAGCGAATTTTCTCTGGTAGGCCGAGCTTTTCTTTGACATTACAATGGCCAGGTAGATCGACTTGTCCCTAAGGTAGGGGAGGGTAGGAATACTTTCAATCATCAGCGGTATCACCGATGAACGCACCACCTCATCAAAGAAAACAGTTACAAATTCCTGCTGCTTCCTGTCCAGTTCTTTCTCAGTAAGCAGGAATATGTTCTGTTTCCTGAGTTCAATAAGCACATCCTGCCAGATCCGGGCAAACTCGCTTTGTTGCTGCAATACGATGAGCTGGATATTATCCAGGATACGCTGGGGGGAATCTTCTACGTGCATGATGGATCGCGCACCCCATTTCATCATCCTTTTAAGGGCCGCCACCCTTACGCGAAAAAATTCATCCAGGTTGTTGGAGAAAATTCCCAGGAACTTCAGGCGTTCTTTGAGTGGAACATTTTTATCGGCGGCTTCCTGTAACACCCTGGCATTAAAGGCAAGCCAGCTGATATCCCTGGGTATAATAGTGTATTTCGTTGGTTCAGACTTTCTTTTTACCATACAATTAAAAATAAGCAATAGCTGAACAAGATGATATTGCGGATTCCGTATCCGGAATACTCAATCCGGAATCCGGAATATTCAGAGTTTCTGTATCGCATCGATTATACCTGTTGTCGAGTACCCTTTCACGATGGGAACGATTTTCACTTCTCCGCCATGGCTGAGTACGTGTTTGGCACCAACTACCTGGTCAACGGTGTAGTCGCCCCCCTTTACTATAATATCGGGGGTAATGGTTTCGATCAATTCGGCAGGCGTTTCCTCGTTGAACAGGGTTACAGCATCTACAATTTCGAGCGAAGCCATCATCCAGGTTCTGAAATCCTCATTATTCACCGGCCTCAGGTCTCCCTTGAGCTTTTTTACTGACGCATCTGTATTCAATGCCACTACCAAAATGTCTCCGGATTCAGCAGATCGGGTAAGTATTTCAAGGTGGCCTTTATGCAAAATGTCGAAACAGCCGTTGGTGAACACTATTTTCCGGCCCTGGGCTTTCCATTCCGCACATTGGGCGGCCAGGGCTGGCCTGTTGAATATTTTATGCCGGATCCGTTCTGTTTGCTTCATGCGGTTTCCTGTTATAAATGGGTAGAAAGATGAGGCAGAGCAGACCAACTCCCAGTACCATTACCGTTTGAACAAGCCATAACAGCCATCCGTAGGCGAGGCCCGCTACTTCGCTCACATCATATAAAACAAGGGTTTTTTGTACGGCAAGCTGGTAGGCACCGATACCTCCCTGGGTAACGATCATGGCCAGGCTACCAAATGACAAAATGGTGAAAGAAGGCCTGATCCCCAGGTGTGAAACCGATTCCATGGCATAAAATCCAAGCCTGATACTCATCAGGTACATGGTCCATATGAAAATGGTGTGGAGGATAAAAGCAGTTTTGCGTTTGACGTTCTTCACGCTGGTGAGGCCCTCCCAGATGCCTTTGATAATGCTTTTGATCTTTCCGATCACGCTAATATGTGCAAATCTGTGCAGGATGAAACGCACAGTCAGCAACCCGGCCACAGCGATCACCAGGATCATGATCAACCTGCCTGTGTTCAGGTTTCCTTTGTACAGTTTACCCAATTCTGCAGAAGCATATTCCCCAACAACATTGATCTGCAATACGATGGTCAGGAATATCACTACAAGCAGGCAGATGAAATCAAATGCCCTTTCCGCCACCATGGTTCCGATCAGCTTATCAACGGGGGTTTTTTCATACCTCGCCAGCAGGGTACATTTCATCACTTCACCAAGCCTTGGAACCAGGAGGTTAAAAAAATA
>JAHEFC010000503.1 GCA_024640385.1 Sphingobacteriales bacterium | reverse complement strand
CGAGTTCAAGTACTTCCCTGCTCCTTACGTTAAGGTCTTTGGGATCTGGCATCCCATCATACCAGGGTTCGATCCTGATATATACTTCGCCGAACTGGCCGGCACCCCCTGATTGTTTCTTATGCCTGTAATTGGATTCAGCGGGCTTGCGGATGGTTTCCCTGTATGGGATCCTTGGCTTGCCGAATTTGACCTGCACACCATGGCCATGCTCGATCTTCCATTTGGCAACGGCCAGATGCATATCACCCTGGCAGCGGATCAGCGTCTGGTGCAGCTCCGGAGATACTTCTATAATGATCGCAGGGTCTTCCTCCCTTAACGCATGCAATGCAATGGCCAGCTTCTCTTCTTCCCCTTTATTAACGGGTTCTATGGAAACGGTCATGTTGGGCATCGGGAACTTGATAGGATCCAGTTCAACATTCTTGCCCTTTACATGCAAAGTATTATTGACATGCGTATTCTTCAGCTTCAGTGTTGCCCCTATATCTCCGGCAACCAGTTCCTGCACATTAATCCTTTTATTTCCCTCAACAATGAACAACTGCGTGAGTTTCTCGGAAACACCGGTGGTTTCATTCACCAGCTCCATACCTGCCCTCACCGTTCCGGAATACACCTTGAAGTAGGAAAGCTCTCCAACATGGGGCTCAGACATGGTTTTGAAAACAAAAATACATGCCGGTCCGTTTGCATCACAAGGAAGGGCTTCACCGGCCTTGGTGGTTTGCGGCGGCATTTCATTGGCACTGGGGCAAACATTATCGATGAAACTCATCAAACGACCACTACCCATATCTCTCTCTCCGGAAAGACAGAACACGGGGAATATATCATGGTTGATCAGTGATTTTTTCAAACCTATCCGCATCTCGTCTTCATCCAGTTCACCTTTTTCAAGATAATGTTCCATCAGGGTCTCATCGTTCACCGCAACAGATTCCACCAGCTCCTGGTGAAGCTTATCGGCCCTGGCCCTTTCCCCTTCTGGAATAGGCAGCTTTTCAGGTTTTCCGCCGGAGGCCGGGAACCTGTACATGGTCATTTTAAGTACGTCGATAATGGCATTGAATTCAGGACCCTGATTGATGGGATATTGCACCACAGCAACATTGGCCCCGAAATGATTTTTGGCCTGCGCAACCGTACTGTCGAAATCGGCTTTCTCGTGATCGAGTTTGTTGACGGCGAACAACATCGGGGTTTTGAAATTCTCCGTGTATTCCCATATGATATCGGACCCCACCTCTACCCCCTCTGCTGCATTGAGCAACATGACACCGGTATCGGCTACCCGAAGAGCAGAGATCACCTCCCCGGAAAAATCATCAAATCCCGGAGTGTCTATGATATTGATCTTGTACCCCTTCCACTGGGTATGCAATAATTTGGAAAAAATGGAATTACCCCTTTCCTGCTCCAGGGGATGATAATCTGCAACTGTATTTTTTTCGGCTATACTTCCCCGTCTTGTAATAAGACCGGCTTCATAAAGCATGCACTCCGCTAATGTTGTCTTACCGGTACCTGCATGACCGAGCAAGACAATATTTTTGACATGTGTAGTATCAAAATCTGCCATGACTGAATTTTTTATATGGTGGGAAGGATCAGCTGAACTTACTCATGAAGGTTTTGAACTCTTCTTTCAGTTCGCTGATGGTATGTTCAAGGATCTCGTACCGGTCCAACAACGACTCGTGCTGTGTCCAGGTATTGTCACTGACCTGGCCGGACGTACGTCCAAGTTCCCATGCGGCGTTCCTTTCATGGTCCTTGATCTCGTGTTTTAACTGGCTGATGTTGTTGAGCTGAATGTCGATCTGGTTGTCGTAATGTTCAACCTGCGGAAGGTCCGCTCGGTTCAGGGGTCTCGTGACTGCTTCTTGTAATTTTGCACGGAAATTGGTCAGTTCAGTGCGATGGCCTTTGAGGTTCTCTCTCCAGGAGTTACACTCCCGGTTTAGCTGTGTGAGATCTGTCTGCACCATGGGGAGAAATTTTAAATTGTTAAAGAATAAAGGTCTACGAGGTCTGAGTTTCAGAGGGGATGTGAACCTTTATAAATTTATATACAAACTTTCATAAAAAAAACCTTGATTTAAACGCCAAATGTTTCATCAACAAATGATTAATATCAGTCCTTATTTGTGTATTTTGGGCTATTAAAACCCGGTTGATGATCTTTCGCCCTCACCTTGCCAGGAAAAATATGTACCTGATCGCCATTCCCCTTGTAGCGCTGATCGCTGGCGGTGCTTGGCTGCTTTTCCGGGATGGCGGCACTGCCGATCCCGAAGCATTGCCAGATGTTGTTGACTACAACTATCACATTCGTCCGATACTGTCTGACCGTTGCTATAAATGCCATGGCCCCGATGCCCATAAACGAGAGGCAGACCTGAGGCTGGATACAGAAGAAGGAGCCTACAAAGCGCTGAAAGACGATCCCAAGGGCCACGTGATCGTAGCCGGCGATCCACTGAAATCTGACCTTTTCCTGAGGGTGAGCGCTACGGATACCTCTTACCTGATGCCACCCCCGTCTTCCAACCTGGCCCTCACGCCCTATGAAGTCAAACTCATCGAAAAATGGATCAAGCAGGGAGCCAAGTACAAGAAACACTGGGCATTTATTGTTCCTTCAAAGCCTTCTTTACCGGAAGTTGCTAAATCGTCGTGGCCAAAGAATGAGATCGACAGGTTCACCCTGGCGGCCATGGAAAAGCAGGGCTTTAAACCCAACGACGAAGCCGATAAGGAAAGACTGCTGAAAAGGGTAAGCCTGGATATCACCGGATTGCCCCCTTCGATCGAACTGCAGGAAAAATTCCTGAAAGACAAATCAGATGATGCCTATGAA
>JAHEFC010000184.1 GCA_024640385.1 Sphingobacteriales bacterium | reverse complement strand
TCATTCTTCATAACGGGAAAGAGATCGAAGGAAAGTACCAGACACTTGTCAACCCACGCGTCAACATTCCCCGGTACATTACTTCTCTTACAGGCATCAGTAATGAAATGGTGAAAGAGGCTCCGGTATTTGAACAGGTAGCCCCCCATATTTTTTCCCTGCTTTCCAATCGGGTTTTCATTGCGCACAATGTGAATTTCGATTACTCATTTCTGAAACACAATCTGAAACAATGCGGATTTCAGTGGGATGCACCCAAGCTGTGCACAGTGCGGATGAGCAAAAAGATATTTCCCGGTTATACAAGCTATTCTCTTGGCAATATCTGCCGTGCTCTTGATATACGGATATCTGACAGGCACCGGGCTGCTGGTGATGCTGAGGCCACGGTGAAGCTGTTCAACCTGCTCCTGGAAAATGATGAGAGCGGGGTGCTGGATTCCATGCTCCGGAAAGGAAGCAAAGAATCTTATCTGCCCTTACATCTCCCTGTATCTGATGTTGAGCAGTTGCCTCATGCTGCAGGAGTTTATTATTTCCACGACAATAAACATAAGATCATTTACGTAGGCAAGGCCAAGGATCTGAGGCAAAGAGTGACGAGTCATTTTTCCAATAATTCATCGTCACGCAAAAAGCAGGACCTTATGCGGAATGTGTATAAGATCACATTCACATTAACCGGAACAGAATTCACTGCATCAATATTGGAAAGCCTGGAGATCAGGAAGCACTGGCCGGTATTCAACACCAGCCAAAAAGTACTTGAATTTGGTTTCGGATTGTTCATGTTTGAAGATCAGCAGGGCAGAAAAAGACTTTGTATTGAGAGGCTGAGGAAGAACGGCAGGCCAATGAGCAGGTATGGTTTACTTGTTGATGCGCACAGGGTTTTGTGGAAACTGGTGAAAGATCATGGGTTATGTGCAGTGTGTTGTTTTTTACAGAAAGGAAGCTCGTGTGAAACAGATTGCAAAGGAGTTTGCCGGGGAGAAGAATCTGTACAGGAATATAATCAAAGGGTGGAAGAAGCCATTGCCCATTTGCAACAGGAACTTCCCAGTTTTGCCATCATGGAAAAGGGCAGGGAAGAAGGTGAGAAAACCTGGCTGCTGATGGAAGACGGCAGGTTTTACGGCATGGGGTTTCTGCCGGCAAAACAGGTGATCCGGGATAAAGAACAGCTCAAAGCACTGATCACACCCTATTCGGGAAATGAATTTGTCAGGTCTTACATGTTACAGTATGCGGAAGCGAATCCATCGAGGAAAGTTGAACTGGAATAAATTCCGTATTCCGGATTGCGAATTCCGGATTCATTGTCCTCAATCCGGAATCCATAATCCGGAATCCGGAATAAAATAATTACATCCCGATTTTTTTGTTCTCCCTGTTCCCTTTAGATTCGCAGCCCCTTAATAAAATAACAGATGGAATTCGTACACGATATAGCCGGAGCCCTGAATATCAGGCCCGCCCAGGTGGAAGCTGTTCTCGCCTTATTTGAAGATGGTGCAACCATACCTTTCATAGCCCGTTACCGTAAAGACAAAACAGGTGCGCTTGACGAAGTGGTGATCGGAAAGATACAGGATGAAGCAAAGACCCGTAAAGAATTTGCGGAAAGGAAAGCCGCAATTGAAAAAAGCATTATAGAGCAGGGCAAAATGACCCCTGAACTTCAAACCAAACTTGACAAAGCAAAAACCTTGTCAGAGTTAGAGGATATCTACCTGCCGTACAAACCGAAAAGAAAAACAAAAGCTTCGGTGGCAAGGGAGAATGGACTTGAGCCCCTGGCGGAACTGCTTTTCACCCAGGATCCTTCTGCCGATCCTGAAGCTGCCGCAAATGCATTTATCAATGAGAACATAAAAACCATTGAAGAAGCATTGCAGGGAGCCAGGGATATCATTGCGGAGAACGTGAATGAAAATGCAGAGCTGCGTACAGCCATGCGAAGGCTGTTTGAAGATAAGGCCAGGATGGAAAGCAAATTGGTGCCTGGCAAAGAAACTGAAGCTCAGAAATACAAGGACTATTTTGAATTTTCCGAACCCATTAAAACCATTCCATCTCACAGGACGCTTGCTATTCTCCGGGGTTTTCTTGAAGGCGTACTGAGACTTGCCATTTCACCTGAAGAGGAAGATGCCGTTGAGCGGATGGAGAAAATGTTTGTGAAGGGATCAAATTCGTGTACACCGCATATCAAAAAAGCCCTGCGCGATTCCTGGAAAAGATTATTGCAGCCTTCGTTGGAAACTGAATTCCGCACTGCGCTGAAGCAAAAGGCCGATGAAGACGCCATCCAGGTATTCGCAGAAAATCTGAGGCAGCTGTTGCTGAGCAGTCCGCTGGGCAGCAGGAAGATCCTCGCTATTGACCCGGGTTACCGTACAGGATGTAAAGTGGTATGCCTTGACGAAAAAGGGGATTTGAAAGAGACCGCATTGATCTTCATTCATGAGCCCGGTAAACTGATGCAGTCGGAATACCTGGTGCGTGACCTCGTAAAAAAATACAACACAGAAGCATTCGCGATCGGAGACGGAACCGCAGGCCGGGAAACAGAACAGTTCATAAAAAAACTTGATCTGGGTATTCCCATATTCCTGGTCAATGAAGACGGAGCATCTGTTTACAGCGCAAGTGAAACAGCGAGGCAGGAGTTCCCTGAACATGATGTTACAGTACGCGGCGCCGTTAGTATAGGAAGAAGGCTGATGGACCCGCTGGCAGAACTGGTGAAGATAGATCCCAAAAGTATAGGGGTGGGGCAATACCAGCACGATGTGAACCAGTTCCGCCTTAAAGAGAAACTGGACCAGACAGTTGTGAGTTGTGTGAACATGGTGGGCGTGAACCTGAATACGGCCAGCAAGCATTTGCTGGCTTATGTAAGCGGGATCAATTCCTCCATTGCTGAGAATATTATCACATACCGGAACAGCAATGGAAAATTCAAAAGCAGGAAAGAATTGTTGAAGGTGTCCAGGCTGGGTGATAAAGCATTTGAACAATCTGCAGGTTTCTTAAGAATAAAGGAAGCTGAACATCCCCTGGATGCAACCGGGGTGCATCCGGAATCCTATCATATTGTGGAGAAAATGGCTTCAGACCTGAAAGTGGAACTGCAGAACCTGATCGGTAATGCTTCGCTGATCAATGGCATCGATCTAAAAAAATACATTACACCAGAAACCGGGGAACATACGATAAAAGATATCCTGAATGAATTAAAAAAGCCAGGATTGGATCCCAGGAGTGAGGCGCAACAGTTCGAGTTTGCGCAGATATTCTCTATTGAGGAAGTGAAGCCCGGAGAGATCGTCCCCGGAGTTGTTACCAACCTGACCAGGTTCGGCGCTTTCGTTGATATTGGCGTGAAGCAGGATGGGCTTGTTCATATTTCAGAGATCTCGCATGATTATATCACTGATCCATCTGAAAAACTTAAACTGAACCAGAAACTGATGGTGAAAGTGCTTGAAGTGGATATCGTACGGAAACGGATCTCATTGTCTATCAAACAAGCTGAAGAAGGCGAAAGGCCCAGGGTAAAAAGAGATACCAGGCCTGCTCAGAAACAATCAGATCTGTCGGCCATGAATATGACCGATGCCCTGTCTGCGCTAAAAAAGAAGTTCGGAAAATAAGTACAATTAGCTAATTGGCGAATGGGCTAATTAGCTAATTTTTTAAATAGGTCACGAACCTGGCCCTTGGGATCATTTTAGCCCCTAAAGATTCCAGGTGCGGCGTATGCACCTGGCAATCGATCAGTTCAACGCCTTCAGGGACCAGCACTTCCTGTACATAGCGGATGAAGGCATACTTACTTGCATTGGAAACATGACTGAACATGCTTTCGCCACAGAAAACACGTCCTGTTCTTACGCCGTACAACCCTCCAACCAGTTTCCCATCCATCCAGGTTTCTGCGCTATGGGCAATACCCTCTTTGTGAAGGGCAACATATGCTTTGATCATGTCACTGGTGATCCAGGTACCCCATTGACCTTCCCGCTCAACAGTGCTGCAGTTTTTGATCACTTCTTTGAAAGCCTGATCTACAGTGAAACTGAATTTACTGCTCCTGATCACCTGCTTCATGCTCTTACTGACAAAGAGATCTTCCGGAAACAAAACAAAACGTGGATCAGGACTGTACCACATGGGAACTTTGCCGGAGAACCATGGGAAGATGCCGGAGCGGTATGCGAGCCTGAGTGTATCTACATTAAGATCACCGCCAATGGCAAGTAGGCCGTCTTCGCGAGCTGTAGATATATCCGGAAACAAGGTGATTAAATAGTTAGATAGTAAGATAGTAAGATAGGGAGACGTGCAACCTTCAACCTGCCACCTGCAACCTGCTCAAGAAGAAAGTACTTCAATAGTAGCCCCAATTCCCCGCTCCGTAATGGCATCACACATGGGCTTCAGTTCATCGTAACTGCCATGTTTGACTGCATACTTACCCTGGGTATGTATGATCATGGCACACTGTTCTGCCTGCTCTTCAGAATGGCCGCAGATCTCCACCAATGTTTCAATCACCCATTCAAAGGTATTTACCTCATCATTCCAAACGATCAGGCTATGGGTGTTCTCGATGGCTTCAAGCACATCCATCTGTTCATCCTGCTGATATTTCTCTTTTCCAGCCATAATTGAACTACAAAGTTAAAAACTTCTGTTCCTATTAGTAATTGTTTGCAACAAATTTGGCCGAATAATTGTCCAAGAAAAGGAAATCACAGGCTGAAGTTATTATAAAAATGTTTAATAGAACTGGAAAGCATAAAGCTGAGCAGGAGGAACCAACCAACAAAGGTGCCATTGTGTTGTCGATCGACAGCAGCACCCGCGGATTGGAGTTCCTCATCGAGCTTGTTAAAAAGATCAGGCCTGACAGGCCTGGTGATTTTAAACAGGCCGGCTTGAAATTCAGCGCATTGCTGTATTCGCTCCACCAGGATCGTTCACTTTTGTTTTCTTTAAGGCGGTCATTGCTCACGCAGTTTCTTAACACAGATATCATCAATGCACTCACTGAAAGTGGCATTACCAGTTCCCGGGGATTTGTACAGGAACTATCGGGTAAAATGCAGCATAAAATACTTCCTGCATTGCAGAAAAAGAATGACTTCCTGTTTGTTATCAACAGGGTGTTTTATAAAAAAACAGATTATCGTTGGGTTGAAGGCATCGATCAGGATCTATGGAAAAATTTCTTTGAGATACTGGGAATACAGATCAATCTGACTGAGACCCAGCTGATCAGACAGTTGCAGAAATCCCTTCAGATCCTTTCGTACCGCCTGGCTAATCTTGGTTTCGAAAAAGAGATCATTCACAGGTTTGAACAGGATCCCTCTGCGAACTATCCTTTCCTGGAACAGAACAGGCTTGTGAATCTTTATAACGAGAGATCCCAATCGGACGCATTTGGTGATGAGAAGAGACTGCTGATCAATAATATAGGCGAGGCCTTGCATAATTGCAGGCAGAGTCTTCAGCTGATGAAAGAAAACCGGGCCATGGAAGGCACCAGTCTGGCTCAAACCTTTTTGATGGTTCGTATGGAGCAGCACATTGAACGGATGTTCATCATTCTCGATGTTTTGGATGAAGATCAGCAGTTCAATACGGAAAGGTTCATCCTCTATTTCAACAAAGTGATCCGTAACGAGAACAGGAAAAACAGTATTGGCGAGTTTCTTTCCAATAACCTGGGATTGTTGGCTTATCAGATTGCCGAACATAAGGGTAAAAAAGGGGAGAGTTATATTTCAACAACACAAAAGGAATTTGTCAGGTTGTTCAGGAGTTCCATGCGCGGAGGTTTCATTGTTTCATTCATTGCGATCTTCAAGAACCTGTTGGGCAAACTACCGTTTGCACCGTTTTGGCAGGGGTTCCTGTATGGCACCAACTATTCTTTTGGTTTTGTATTGATGGACCAGGTAGGTGCAACACTAGCCACAAAACAACCGGCCTATACTGCTTCTGCGGTGGCCAGTTCCCTGGATGCAAAAAAGATGATGGGCAGGCCCGACCTTAATAACCTGTCGATCACTGTAGCCAGGGTGGTGAGAAGCCAGAGTGCTTCATTTGCCGGGAACCTTATTGTTGTATTTCCCCTTACTTACGGACTGGCCTGGCTCTGGCATATGATCACTGGTGACAAGATAGCGGAAGGGGAGGCGGCTATGCAATTACTGGAGAGCCAGCATCCCTGGCATAGTCTTGCTTTGTTATATGCATGTTTCACGGGCTTCTTTTTGTTCCTTAGTGGCATCATAGCAGGTTATGTAGAGAATCATGTCATTTATGGCAGGATACCAGAGCGCCTTACTACCCATCCCGTATTGAGTTATACAATGTCCAAAAAAAGACTGAACCGATTGGTGAATTTTGTTCGAAGAGGGGCTGGTGGATTGGCAGGTAGTATTTCGCTGGGTTTTTTCCTTGGTATAGCAGGTCCTTTAGGCAAGGTAATGGGGCTGCCTTTTGATATCAGGCATATTACGATCTCAGCAGGTAATGCAGCTATCGGATATTACGGATTGGATCACAATGTTCCTTTGCTGTATTCGCTGATCATCTTTGGCGGTGTGATCCTGATCGGTTTCCTCAACTTCCTGGTGAGTTTTGCTTTGGCATTTTACGTTGCTGTAAGGTCCAGGGGGATACAGTTAAGAGACTACCCTGAACTGATCGGGCTGGTGTGGAGATATTTCCGGAAGTACCCTATGGATTTCATACTGCCGCCAAAGAATCCGAGGATGCCGGGAACATTGAACTAAAGCGAACGCAAAACCCTCTGGATCTGATTTACCCCTTATCTCTACTCATTCGCAAGAGCATTTAAAATATTTTTTGTCAGAATTTGCGAGTCCTTATCTTTGCAATCCGCAAAAAGGGAGTTTAGCTCAGCTGGTTCAGAGCATCTGCCTTACAAGCAGAGGGTCGGCGGTTCGAACCCGTCAACTCCCACGTAAAAAGCCTCACGCTCTGTGAGGCTTTTTTCAATTTCCTGATCATGGGCACAGTTCTGAAGAGGTCATCAATCAGGCCATTTTTCCAACCGGAAATTCTTACCGGTCAAAACCGATTCATTGATAACTCGTGGTCCCTCATCCGGAATTACGATCCTTGCCGGACTGGCTTCGATGATCTCTTTCTGTATATCAATACCTGGCATTACCATTACAAGTTCCATACCCTTCCTGGTCAGACGGAACACTCCTACATTGGTGACGTAATAAACGTTCTTATTGATATCCAAGGCATGCCTGCCATTAAAGGTTACTTCATCAACATGTTTCACGAGTTTTGGTATGCCGAATGATGAAATATGCATTCGGCCATCCCTGATCGTTAGTTTGGCTTTGTCCATCCACTTCCCTATAAATATGACTGTTTTAGCACCTTCGACTATATCCGGGAAACCTCCTGGGCCTCCGTATTGTGACACCTTCCTCCCTCTCATTGAAACGTTTTCATTACCCTCTTCATCGGCTTGCAGCATTCCAAGGATGGTAACATCCAGTTCTTTCTGATACCTGCGGAACATAACGGATGATGGTTCCAGCCTGATCGGGTTTATGCATGCTGAGAAGAAGATGCCGGGGGCAGGCAATCCGCCGTACACCCCTGCTTCAGTGGTGAAGAGAAGGTCTTTCCCGAGGCCCTGTTCAACCAATACACGGGCAACTTCTTCAGGAAATCC
>JAHEFC010000502.1 GCA_024640385.1 Sphingobacteriales bacterium | reverse complement strand
TGTCTCCTGAAGATCCTGGCTGGCATACCCGCTTGGCCATATAAAGTATAAGTGTATCACTGCTGGACCCGCCCTGGCCGGAGCGAAGACTTTGCATGGTGGCGGCAGTCAGTCTGAGTGTGCCTGTGACCTTTTTCCCGGAAAAAACAGCCAGTAATGTATCTGGTCCTGACCCGGGCTGCGAAGTGGCTTCAGGTTTGAAGATTGAACCATCAGGAACATCTTTTTTTTCATCACTACTGATGCATCCTGAGAATTCGAGGACTGCCCAAAACGATAACGTGATTAAAAGGACTCTTGTTGATCTTCTTTTCATAACATGGTGTTTTAGTGTGTATTGATTTATTTGTATTACGCTACTTGACGGGCTTGCCCATATGTTATTGTCCCTTTCCCTGCACACTTGTTTCATTTGGAAATTTGACCAGGATCTCTGTCCCACGGGGTTGGAGATTTTGTACTATTATTACGCCATTCAATTTTTCGGTGAATTCTTTGACCAGTCTGAGTCCAAGTCCTGAAGAATCACTCCTGATACCATTCCATTCAAAAACGCTATTGATCTGGGATTCGGGAATTCCAGGTCCATTGTCCTGTACTGAAAAGCGGAACTCTTCAATTCCTTTCTCCGCCGTAATAATCACAGATCCCCCGGCAGGAGTAAATTTGATTGCATTTCCGGCAAGGTTCCTTAATATGATCTTCATGAAATTCAGATCAGTGCAGAACTCGAAATTATGGTCGATCCTGGATTCCAATTTTATATTCTTGTTTTCTGCAAACGGCTTGTTAAGCTCAGTGATTTCTTCGAGAAGTTCCCCTGCACTTACCATTTCCAAATTGGGTTCAAATTTCTCCATCTGGCTCTTCGACCAGATCAGAACATCTTCCATCACTTCAAGGAGATGATCAGCGGCATTGATCACTTTTTGATCTGCTGCTCCCTGTTGATACAAAGGTTCTTTGAGTTTTTGTAACTGGAGATAATGAAAAAGGCTGCTGATGGGACTACGAAGATCATGGGAAATAATACTGAGCAATTTTGCTTTGGACTGATTGGCTTCGTTGAGTTTCAGGTTGTATGTATGTAATGTTTCACTGGTTTTCTTTTTTGTTCTATACGCCCGGTAGATCAGGCCTGCGAGCAATACGATCAGCGAGATCACAGCAAAAAGGAAATATCGGGTTCTCTCTGCAATGGAAAGCTGAAAGTTCATGATCTCGTTACGCTGCTGTAATAATGCATTTTCTTTCTGGTTAACTTCATTCTGGTATTTGGCTTCCATCTCGGCGTAGCTTTTTGCCGCCTCTTTCTTATAAATGGAATCTTTGATCTTCATCATTTCATCCTGGTAATGGAATGCCTCGGTGTAGTTCCCCAACTGCTTATATATTCTTGACATATTTCCATATCCTGAAAGCAGTAAGTCATCTGAATGGATGATCTTGCCGATCCTGATATTTTCTCCCTGGTATTTCAGGGATAGAGAGTAGTTTCCCAGTTTATATTGGAGGTCGGCCATATTGCCTAAAACAAGTGCCGTTCCATAACTGTCGTTGCGGGATTGCATAAGCTGAAGGCTGGTATCATAGTGGCGGGAAGATTTGGAGTAGGATTTAAGTTCACTATACACTATCCCGATATTGTTATGGGCAAAAGCCAATACATCAGCATCGGCATGGGTACGGTAAGAGGTGAGCACCTGGCTGTACTTTGAATATGCTTTTTGATAATCTTTGCGGTCAAGATAATAGTTGCCCAGGTCGTTTATCACGGTGGCAATTCGGGCGGAATCTCCAACCGATTCCTGGATCTGCAGTGCTTCAGAAAGAAATTTTTCTGCTTTTGGGTAATCTTCAAGTACCCTGTAAGTATTTCCGATATTTTTCAGTGTTCCACCTATCTTGACTTGATTATGGAGTGTATCATACACTTTCAATGCCTGGAAATAGTATTCCAGGGCTTTCTGGTAATTGCCCGTCTTATCATAACTTATACCGATACCGATCAATGAATTCCCTGCCCTTAAGGTGTCGTGCAATGTTCTTGCGAGGCTGTAACTTTTCATATAATAGGACATGGCAGAGTCAAAAGTTCCTGAACTTCTGAACGTACCGGCTTTTTTAAGCGTAGTGGTCAGGAGTGCCGTATCCACAACCGCGTCTTGCGCGATCAGTGCGTTTGAATAACTTAGAACAAAGAATAAGCATATATAAAGAAACCTGCCTTTCATGCTATTTTTTCAGCTGTAATTCTTTTTGTACGGAAAAAAGGTTTTAAGGGATGGATCCGGGTCAATCAACCCTGGCCATGCTTTTTACAGCCTGCCTATATGTTTTTCCAATGGGAAGATGGTGTTCGCCTATTACTATCTCTCCGGTGGCAAGACCGTCTATTTTGTCCCTTGACACTGCATAGCTCCTGTGTATTCTAATGAATTTGTCTTTGGGTAATTGATCAAGGAAACCCTTAAGGTTTTGCAGGGTGATGTAGTTTTTTTTCGCTGTTACTACTTTGGTATAATTCGTCAGGGCCTCAAGGAACAGGATTTCCCGGGTATAAACCTTGGTAGATTCGTTGCCTTCCCTGATCATCAATGAGTCCTGCTCGAACTGCAGTGTGTATTGTAAAGCCTTCGTTTTAATGCCGATCAGTTCTAAACTTCTCTGAATGGCTTTATCAAGTCTTTCCAGCCTGATAGGTTTCATGATATAATCCACGGCCTGTACATCAAATGCATCAATGGCATATTCGGGATGAACAGTTACAAAAATGCACAAGGGCGGATCTTTTTGCGCTTTGAAAAATTCAATTCCGTTTATTCCGGGCATATCAATGTCGCTGAAGATCAGGTCAACTTTGCCTGATTTAAGAA
>JAHEFC010000501.1 GCA_024640385.1 Sphingobacteriales bacterium | reverse complement strand
GATTTCCTGGAGTTCCGGAACCTGCTTACGCCGGCATCCGGATTTCAAAGTGTTCAATTCAGATTGATCGAAGCCACCCTGGGCCTGGAAATGCAACAGCGCTACAGGCAGGACTATTATAAACGAGCCAACCAGGGAGGTTTCAGCGAAACTGATCTGAATCTCATTAATGAAACCGAAGACCGGGCCTCGATCATCAAATTGCTGAATGACTGGCTGGAAAGAATGCCGTTTTTTGATCTGCAATACTGGAAAGGATTTGCAGATCCGCGGGTCAACGAACTGGCGGATTCCAATCCGTCAATCCGCCCATCCGCCAATCCGTCAATCGCTTCCCACCCTTTCTGGAACGCATACCGCAATGCCTACCGCTCAGGCCTAACCGAAAATGAAGCCGGCAAGATCGTGGACTTTGATTACGTATTCCTGGAAAAGGATTTGCCTGAAGAAATGAAAGACAGGAATTCCCTGCTCAGGGGTCAGCTTTCTTCAGCGGCCATGCGTTCTGCCTTGTTCATCATGTTATACCGCGATTTCCCGGTATTCCAACAATCGTTCCGCGTATTGGATATACTGATAGAGATCGACAATGCGTTGGCAGCCTGGCGCCATGCCCATTTCAGGATGGTAAGGAGGATGATCGGCATGCGCGTGGGTACCGGTAACACCACGGGGTCGGGCTACCTGGAAGGTGCGGCATCAAGCCATTATATTTTCCGGGATCTTGCCGGGCTTTCCACTTATCTTATCGAAAGAAAAAAACAACCCACCCTGCCGATGGAGTTGATCAGGTCCCTGAGTTACATGGGATGATCCTCAAATCAATTCCATGAGCTTATCCACTACCAGGTCAATTTCCTGTTTTGTATTGTTCTTGCAGAAAGAAAACCTGACCGCTACCATATCCGGATCATGATCGATGGCACGGATCACGTGCGAACCCTGGTCGGCCCCACTGCTGCAGGCTGATCCTCCCGAGGCACAGATATTATTGATGTCAAGATTGTACAGCAGCATTTCTGATTTGGCCGTCATAGGGAACCCGACATTCAGCACGGTATAATTGCTGCGGCCAAGCGGATCACCATGAAACCTCACACCCGGGATCTTCTCTTTCAGTTTCTCCATCATGTATCTTTTCAACTCCAGCATATGGGCACTGTCGTGCTCATAATTTGCAGTGGCCAGCTCTAGCGCTTTTGCAAAACCCACGATACCATAAAGATTTTCGGTACCGGCCCTCATATTCCTCTCCTGTCCTCCACCATGGATAAATGGATGGATCTTAATATTTTCATTGATATACAAAAGGCCCACACCCTTCGGGCCATGGAATTTATGCCCAGCACCCGTAATAAAATGCACATACGTGTCCCTGAGATTGAAAGGAAAATGGCCTACGGTCTGCACGGTATCGGAATGAAAAATGGCGTTGTATTTTTTGCAGAGTTCGCCTACTGCTTTCAGATCGATCATATTGCCGATCTCGTTATTGGCATGCATGAGTGAAACCAGGGTTTTGACATCGCTGGCTGCTAAAAGCCGTTCCAGATCTTCCATATCCACGTGACCATTGGGGAGCAATTTCACATAGCAGAGTTCTATTTCAGCTTTTTCTTTGAGGTATTCCACGGTATGCAATACTGCGTGGTGTTCAATGGGTGAAGTAATGATCCGTTTGCAGCCAAGGTCTCTTACTGCAGCCAGAATAGCCGTATTGGAAGATTCAGTACCGCCACTGGTGAAAAAGATCTCTGCGGGATGGGCGCTGAGTATTTTAGCCACTGATTTCCTGGCCATTTCAATGGCCAGCCGGCTCTCCCGGCCATAGGAATAAATAGAGGAAGGATTACCGAATTTCTCAGTGAAATAAGGCATCATGGCTTCCAGCACCTGGGGTTCCAGGGCAGTAGTGGCCGCATTGTCTAAATAAATTCTCATAAATAATTGGCGAATTTACGAATTATCGGATTGACGGATTAAGATAACGGCATGAATAACCCTGACTTTCGTCATCTCAATACGCTAATCCGCCAATTCGCCAATCTTATAAAGACTCCCGAATATCATGCATCAACCTCATCGCGATATTATTAGCCGTGGTTTCGAAACTGCTTTCAGCGATGATCCTGATGATGGGTTCTGTATTGCTGGAGCGGAGATGCACCCAGTCATTGTCAAATTCGATCCGGAGACCGTCTTCCGTATTCACGGGCTGGCTCTTGTATTTTTTCCTGATCTTATCCAAAATGGCGCCCAGGTCAAAGCCCTGCTCAAGCTCCATCTTGTTTTTAATAATAAAATAATCCGGATAGGACCCTCTTAACTGCTTGGCACTTTTTTCCGAAGTGCAGAGATGCGTGAGAAAAAGGGCAATGCCTACCAGTGCATCCCGTCCGTAATGCAGATCCGGAAGAATGATCCCGCCATTGCCTTCGCCACCGATCACTGCGTTCACTTCTTTCATCTTCTTCACCACATTCACCTCCCCCACAGCAGAAGGGAAATACTCACCGCCATGTTTTATCGTGATATCCTTCAAAGCACGGGAAGAAGAAAGATTGGATACTGTATTGCCTTTTCTCTTGCCCAGTACATAATCCGCCACAGCTACCAGGGTATATTCTTCTCCGAACATCGATCCATCTTCACATACCAGCACCAGCCTGTCCACATCCGGATCAACGGCTATGCCCAGGTGAGCCCCGGATTTGTTCACCTCATTGGAAAGTTGAGACAGGTTCTGGGGCAGCGGCTCAGGATTATGGGCAAATTTACCATCCACTTCGCCATTCAGCATCACAATATCTTTTACGCCCAGCGCTTTCAGCAGCTCGGGAACGAAAATGGCACCCGTGCTGTTCACTGCATCTACTACG
>JAHEFC010000500.1 GCA_024640385.1 Sphingobacteriales bacterium | reverse complement strand
AAGAAACTTATGCTGACATTTCTCCTGTAAGGCTAAACTCTAATGGAGTTACAGCTTTTGTAAGCATTATGAGGGGCTGTAATAATATGTGCTCTTTTTGTGTTGTTCCTTTTACAAGAGGAAGGGAAAGAAGCAGGGACGCTGATTCAATAGTCAGGGAATGTAAGGACCTGTTTGAAAAAGGTTTCAGAGAAGTGACTTTACTGGGTCAGAATGTAGACAGTTATTATTTCGTTGATGAACAAAAAGACGAAGTGGTAAATTTTGCCAATCTGCTTGAAAAAGTTGCCTTGGTCTCTCCCCTTCTCAGAATAAGATTTTCTACTTCACATCCAAAAGATATTACGGACGAAGTACTGCACACAATAGCTAAATATGAGAATATCTGTAAGTATATCCATTTACCTGTACAAAGCGGAAGTACAAGAATTCTTCAGTTGATGAACCGTACATATACAAGAGAATGGTATCTGGCAAAAGTGGACCGGATCAGGGAAATAATTCCCGGTTGCGGCCTTTCATCTGATGTGATCGCTGGTTTTTGTACAGAGGAAGAAAAAGATCATCATGATACTTTGAACATTATGGAGTACAGCCAGTATGATATGAGCTATATGTTTATTTATAGCGAAAGGCCGGGTACTTTAGCAGAAAAAAGGTATAAAGATGATGTTCCTGAAACGGTGAAAAAGAGAAGGTTACAGGAGATAGTTGAACTACAAGGCAAGTTGTCTCTGGCAAGCAATAAGAAAGACCTGGGTAAAAAATTTACTGTATTAATAGAAGGTGATAGCAAAAGAAGTGAATTGGATTGGATGGGAAGAAATTCACAAAACAAAGTGATCGTTTTCCCTAAAGAAAATTATCAACTTAAAAAAGGTGATTATATAAATGTGGAAGTAACAGATTGTACACAGGCAACCTTACTTGGAAAAATTATTAATTAATGATGTTTAATTAATAATTCAATGTATAACTATGGAAATTATAAGTATAAAAAATAGGTTTGGGATCATCGGCAATTCGCCTGCATTGAATTATGCATTGCAGGTGGCTGCCCAGGTAGCCAATACTGATCTTACAGTTTTGATAATGGGAGAAAGCGGCGTAGGTAAAGAAGTTTTTTCGCAGATCATTCATTCTCTAAGTTCAAGAAAACATAATCCGTTTATTGCCGTGAACTGTGGTGCCATACCAGAAGGCACGATTGACTCCGAACTTTTCGGTCATGAAAAAGGTTCTTTTACCGGAGCAGTAGATTCAAGGAAAGGTTATTTTGAAACAGTGAACGGAGGAACAATTTTCCTTGATGAAGTTGGAGAATTACCCTTGGGTACACAGGCGAGATTACTCCGTGTGCTGGAAACAGGCGAATTCATTCGGGTTGGTTCGTCCAAAACGCTGAAGACAGATGTAAGAGTAATTGCCGCTACCAATAAAGATCTGATGCAACAGGTACAAAGCGGCAGATTCAGAGAAGATCTTTACTACAGGCTAAGTACTGTTCCTATTCGTGTGCCTGCATTACACGAAAGAAAAGAGGATATACATATCCTGTTCAGAAAATTCGCTGTTGACTTTGCTGAAAAATATAAAACGGCTCCTGTGCAACTGGATGATGACGCGAAAAACCTGTTAATTAACTACCCCTGGCCGGGTAATGTGAGGGAATTAAAGAATATTGCAGACCAGGTATCAGTTCTTTCACAGGATAAGCAGATCAGTATAAAGCAACTCAGTAAATTTTTACAGCCCTATTCTGAAAACCGTTTACCCGTGCTTGCACATGTAAATGGAAGCGGCGGAGAAACATTTTCCAACGAAAGAGAAATTCTATACAAGCTTTTCTTCGACATGAAAAAAGATGTGACTGAATTGAAGAAAATGTTCCTGGAAGTTTTGCAAAACCCGAACTTAACGCAAAACCAGGCGCTGATCAACCAGCTAAAAGAATTGAAAAGCCATGAAGTGATGCAGCCTGTCCTGGTGCAACCAACAGCCCAGCAATCTCAACCGGTGATCATGAATGGCGATATACAAGATCATGTAGAAGTGGAAGAAAGCCTGAACATCATGGATAAAGAAAAAGAGTTAATTATTAAAGCACTAAAAAAACATCGTGGCAAAAGGAAGGATGCTTCGCTTGACCTGGGAATAAGTGAAAGAACTCTTTACCGGAAATTAAAAGAATATTATATCGAAGATTAATGATCATGTTTAAATCAAACAAAATAATCATTTACTTTTTTGTGATCTGTAGTTTTGGGATCACTCTTTTTACCAGCAGTAGTTGCGGTATTTATAAGCTTGCAGATATTAATATACCTGATAGCATAAAAACGATCAAGGTAAATTATATTGAAAACAAAGCAAGATATATTAACCCGCAACTTAGCCCCCAGTTCACAAATAAATTAAGACAGAAGATCGTAAACCAGACAAGACTTACACCAGTCAATAATGAAAATGCAGACTATGATATAAAAGGATATATATCGCAATATGATGTTTCAACTTCTGCCATATCAAATGAGCAGGCTGCCTCGAACCGCTTGACAGTTGGTGTGCATATCAGTTTATACAACAGGAAATCCAATGAACAACCAAAAGAATTTGAGATAAGCAGAAGTTTTGAATTTTCAGCAACGCTTACTTTGGCACAGGCCGAAGCGAAACTTAATGATGAAATTATCCGCAACCTGACGGATGAAGTCTTTAACCGTATTTTTTCTGATTGGTAAGAAAAATTGATCTTAACGCCATGCATGAATCTATAAACCGGGCAGCTCATTCTTTACTGAAAAAAAATAATGTGCAGGATTGTTCTCCAGATGAATTAAAAGTTATTATCAGGCAATATCCGTATTACCCGATAGCTCA
>JAHEFC010000183.1 GCA_024640385.1 Sphingobacteriales bacterium | reverse complement strand
TGAACGTGACAAAAAGAAATTCCGGGAGTACTATCCTACAGGAGAGCGCCTGGTTTATGCGGCATGGATGAAGCCGTCCATTGCACTGTGCAACGAAAGCAGCTACAGTAATGCGGAGATCTTCTCACATGCCTATAAAAATCTGGGAATTGGCAAACTGGTAGGCCAGCCCACCAATGGATCTGTGATATCAACCGGGGGCCGCCAGTTGATGGATGGATCTTTTGTCAGGCTGCCGGGCAGGGGATGGTTCACCAAGGTCAACGATCAGAACCAGGAACTTGGGCCTGCTATGCCCGACATCCTGGTAGAAAATGAAGTAGACTGGATAGGAAAAGGTACTGACCAGCAGTTGAAGGTTGCGGTGGAAACCTTATTGAAAGACGTCAATGGCAAGTAGCATAGCAGGTTGCAGGTGGCAGGTTGCAGGTGGCAGTAAAAGGCGTCATTGTATTTTCTTAATTAGTTCTGAACTGATTCGCCATTTAAGTGTTATCGAGTAGATAAAAGTTCCCTCATTCAAAATTCTAAATGCATGTTCAAAGTATTTTTCTCTGTGATCACATTTTTGATGGTAACTATAGGTATTGTGAAAAGCCCGGTCAATACGCCCAAAGAAAGAGAGTATATCATATGTCATTCCACGGATCAGCCCGATGATATGGCAGTATTCGCTTCTGATCCTGCTTTCCAGGCCCTGCATCTTTCGCCACTCAAGATCAACTACCAGGCGCAGGGAGAAATGGTAAAATTTTCCACTCCTGATGGAACTGACGCCAGTGGGTACCTGATCAAATCAAAAAAGAAATCAGATAAATGGTTGTTTGTATACCAGGAATGGTGGGGATTGAACGACCAGATCAAAAAAGAGGCAGATAAGTTTTATAACGACCTGGGAGGAAATGTAAACGTGCTCGCGCTGGATATGTACGACGGAAGATCAACTGCCGATCCCAAAGAAGCAGGTCAGATCATGCAAGGTGTAAAACAGGAAAGGCTGGAAAGCATTGTAAAAGGAGGACTTGGTTTTGCCGGTAACAAAGCTAAGATCGCCAGTGTGGGTTGGTGCTTCGGCGGAGGCTGGTCGTTGAAATCAGCCCTTTTAGAGGGCCAGCAGAACATCGGCTGCGTAATGTATTATGGAATGCCTGTCAGGGAAGTGGAGAAGCTGAAAACGCTTAATAGTGATGTGTTAGGTCTGTTTGCCACTGAGCAATACATCACTAAGGAGATCATTGAAGATTTTGCAGCTAAAATGAAGGAAGCGGGTAAGAAGCTGGATTATAAAATTTTCAACGGTGTGCATGGATTTGCCAATCCCAGCAACCCCAAATATGACCAGGCACTGGCAGCGGAAGCCTATGGCATGGCCCTGGGTTACCTGAAGAAGAAATATAATTCGTAGATGATTTAGTGAAAAAATCCCCGGAACAACTCCGGGGATTTTTTTGTGCGTTCTAATTGATCAACTTATTAATACAAAAAAACAAGATAGAATAAGCTCAAGTGTTTTTGGGCCTACTCTATCTTGTTTATCTTATGCATTCCCCGGCTAACCTGTTAACCGGCAAGCATACTAAAAAGTGACTGGTTATTTTGCCGGCGAGATGAACTGGTAGCCCAGTTGCCTCAGCACATCCGCTTCATTATACGCCGTTCTGCTGAGTGTGATCTTCCCGTTTTCGATCTTGTAAACTGCATTCAGCCACACTTCTACAGGTCCCCTGCCATCTTTATATTTGATCGTGACCAGGGCCCAGTTGGATACCCAATCACCTTCTTTGGCTTCCTCACCTTTTGGTATTTTAAGAGCGACATTCTCATAGCGGGAATATTTCACTGACTCATAGAGCGTCGTGATATTTTGTTTCCAGTTATTGATGGCTTCTTCTTTTGTTGTGGAATCATTGACAGAGGGCCCATATCCTTTATAATTATCTGCCAGCAATGCCGACATTTCTTCCACATTATTCGTCTCAACGGCATTCATATATTTCTTTACTACTTCGAGATTCTCTTTTTCTGTTTTATCGGAAGATGCGGTGCAGGCGAAAAGCCCCATGGTGATCACTACAATTATTAATAGTTGCTTCATAATCTGGTTTTTATTTTATGGTGTAACCTTTTCCCTCAATACATGCTGAAAATGCTTTTTTGAAGGTGTCCTTTATTTCCTGTTCAGTTTTTGCAACTGCTGCCTGGGATTGCTGCTGTGCCTGGGCCTGGGCTTGTTTTCCCTGTCTCCTGCCTGCAAGGCCTCCTGCAACTGCACCAATAGCGGCACCTGTGCCGGCATCACCGGCAATGGCTCCAATGGCAACACCCGCAGCAGCTCCTTTTGCAGCGCCTACCACGGCAGATCCGTCAGGTCCGGTTTCAACAGGGGCTGCTTCCACTTTCGGCGGATTCATGGGATCTATGCCGGTATTTTCGATGGCCCACTTGTAGCAGATGAATTCATCTTCTTTCTGTGTTTGCTGCGATTGATTCTTTGAAGGGAATACATAGAGCTTCATCTTATTGGAGATCTCATTGTACTTCATTTTTGATGTATCAGGCAGTGTGGGTGGCTTTTGTGCATACCCATTGGTCAAGGCCAGTAGGAAGAAAAAAAGTAAATAATACTTCAGTAAACTGCTTTTTGTATTTCTGGTTCTCATATTTCAATTTTTAAAGTTGATTAGATCTATTTCACTTCTACGATCAGTTTGGGTATCCTTCCGTTGAATTTCGATCTGGCTTCAGCCCCAATTCGCTCCACTACCGGTGTAGCCAGGTCAATACCCACATCAGCGGTTTCATCTGCAGAGAAGACGCTTACCTGTGTACGTTCGATTCTTCCCTCTCCCACTAATTTGCTGTCAATATACAATATGCCTTTACCTCCTTTTCCAGGACCGCCGCCATCATAAGCAAAATCAAATTTGATGGTATGCTTGCCTGGTGTCAGTTTGGCTGAGGATGCAACCGTGAAGCGTTGCAGGCCAAGATAATTATAGTCGTATGCGGCTATCCCGTCTTTTACATACAAAGCCCATCCACCAAAGCGACCACCTTGAGCAATAAGAATACCGTTAGCGATTTTACCTGCCGGTATTTCAACATCAGCGGTAAGGGTGATCGGCCTGTTCTTGATATTGATGAACACATTTTCCGACATGCCCATCATGCCTTCTGCCAGGGTGAGTGAGGTGCGACCACCCATAATATCCGGACGACCTACGTTTCCAGCAATCAAACGCTCAAATACTCTGTCATCAATTGGCAGTGCATGATTCTTTTCAGCTTCTTTCATAAACAATGCCTGCATTTCCTTCAGTTTTTCAGGATTCTTTTCTGCAAGGTTGTTTGTAAGGCTGAAATCATTTGCCACCTCGTATAGTTCCCAGATATCATCCTTCAGGTCCCTTCTTGGTTTTGATTCCCATGGTGCCCTATGAATAGTACGTGCATACCAGCCATCATGGTAAATAGCCCGGTTGCCGGTGATCTCAAAATATTGAGTAGTGTGCCGTTCTTTGGCCGTGCCATCGTTAAAGGAATATATGAGGCTGGTTCCATCCATCGGACGCTGCGTTACCCCGTTTACAATTTTTGGTTCGGGCAACCCGGCCGCTTCCAGGATGGTAGGTGCTATATCAATTACATGGCTGAATTGTGTGCGCAAACCACCATTAGCCTTGATGCCTTTGGGCCAACGCATAGCCATGCCTACCTTGGTGCCACCAAAGTCTGAACCCATTTGCTTGGTCCACTGATAAGGCGCATCAAACATTACCGCCCAGCCGGCAGCCATATGCGGATAGGTTTCGGGGCTTCCCCATTTATCATATTTTTTCAACATGTCCGGAACCGTTTCCTGCACCCCATTGAAGTAAGTCATTTCGCTGTACATGCCATTGGCGCCACCTTCGGCGCTGGTGCCATTGTCGCCATAAACAAGTATGATCATGGTGTTATCGGCCTGTCCGCTTTCCTCTACTGCATTCACCAGGCGGCCAATTTCATGATCTGTCATATCCAGGAATCCGGCAAATGTCTCTGCCTGGCGGGTGAACAATTTTTTCTGATCGGGTGTCAGGCTGTCCCAGCTTTGGATGGCATCAGGCTTGGGCGCCAGTTTAGTGCCTTTGGGTACAATACCTTTCGCAATTTGGCGATCCAGTATTTGTTGCCGCATAGCATCCCAGCCCTGATCAAACTTTCCTTTCCATTTTTCTATGTATTGCTTGGGTACATGGTGCGGGGCATGGGTAGCACCCGGTGCGAAATACATGAAATACGGTTTATCGGGCGTTAAAGCTTTTTGATATTTCATCCATGCGATGGCCTGGTTGGTCATATCGTTCATGAAATGGTAGTTGGGGTCTTCAGGCAGTTCCACCACATGGGTGCCATCATACACAAAAGGTGCCCACTGGTTGGTCTCACCACCGAAGAATCCGTAAAACTTATCAAAGCCCTGGCGGTGGGGCCAACGGTCCATGGGCCCCGAAACACTGGTTTCCCAGGTAGCCGTTTCGTGCCATTTGCCAAAGGCGCCGGTGCTGTAGCCGTTCAGGCGCAGCATTTCTGCCACGGGCGCTACATTTTGGGGAATTTCCCCGGTGCCACCAGGGAAACCTGTGGCCATTTCTGTAATGAATGCCATATTGTTCACATGGTGATTGCGGCCACTTTTTATGGCAGTCCTGGTAGGTGAACATACCGCTGTAGTGTGGAAATTATTGTAGTAAATACCGTCATTGGCCACACGGTCGAAAGTTGGGGTACTGACCGGTCCACCAAAGGTGCTGGTGCCGGAAAAGCCGAGATCGTCCACCAGTACCAGGATCACGTTGGGTGCGTCTTTCGGCGCTTTCACTTCAAAGCGGGGAGGGGCCTTCGCATCGCGTATGTCCAGTTCAGTATAAGTGGGAAGTTCCGGCGCCTTGATGGGTAGCACGGTGCGGTCCAATTCCCCGCCTGCTGTTGGCGCTGTCACTGTTTCAACAGGCTTTTGGGGGTTACAACTATATGCAAGGATCAATATCAGGGCTGCAATGAATAAAGGCGACATTTTATCACCTTCGCTAGCTTTTTCCGGCATAAAAAAAAATTGAGGTTGTATTTAATTGAACGACCAACGGTGAAAGTAGCCGAACTTCACCTGATTAAGAATGACATAAATCAGATAACCGTTAAATGACAATACCATGAGATATAGAGCGGGTGATCACCCTTTATTGCCTTAAATCGGTTAACGATCAGGGGAATAAAGTTTATGCCTGAATGCCTAGCTTTGCTTATGCCTGCAATAGTGACCATCACCTTCAGCCCCTGCATCGACAAGAGCACTTCTGTGGATGCGATGATCCCTGAAAAGAAATTAAGATGTGCTTTACCCAAATTGGATCCCGGGGGAGGCGGCATCAATGTGGCCAGGGCCATTAATAAGCTGGGCGGGGAGGCGCTGGCGATCTTCCCTTCCGGAGGATATACTGGTAAACATTTCAATGCATTGCTGGAAAAAGAGCATGTAGCTTCACGAATTATCGAAACCAGGAGTGAAACCAGGGAAAATATAATTGTGGTAGATGAGTCTACAAAAAAGCAATACCGGTTTGGTATGCCCGGGACGGAACTCACGGCAGATGAATGGCAGCAATGCCTGGACGCCGTAGACAAGATCGAAGACCTGGAATTCATCGTGGCCAGCGGAAGTCTGCCTCCTGGTGTTCCCCTGGATATTTATGCGAAGATGGCAGTGATCGCCAAAAAGAAAAATGCAAAACTGGTGATCGATACGTCCGGCGAGGCACTCCGGCATGCCGCGGAAGAAGGGGTTTATCTTTTAAAACCAAACCTGGGCGAGCTTGCTTCATTGATCGGTAAGGATCATCTAGAGGAAAATGAGCTTGAGCAACTCGGCAGACAATTCGTATTGAACGGGCATTGCAAGGTGCTTGTTGTTTCGCTTGGCGGAGCCGGCGCGGTGCTGATCACTGCGTCAGAAATACACCATGTAGTGCCACCAAAAGTTGAGCCTAAATCAGTTGTTGGCGCAGGAGACAGCATGGTGGCTGGAATGGTGCTTTCCCTTTCCCGGAATCTGCCAATGAAAGAGGTATTGGAAGTAGGGGTGGCCTGCGGTACGGCCGCTACCATCAATCCCGGCACCGACCTTTGCAGAAAGGAAGATGTGGAAATGCTTTTGAAAAGGATCAGGGGCTCAGCAGCGAATTCATAGTTTTACAGGTCTCATTTTAAAAAAAATGTTCATCCGTTTCTGCCTGTTCATTTTTTTGTTGGTGGTTGAACATTGCCCTCTGTCAGGGCAGACGAAGGACCATGTGTTAAGGGACACATCAATGATCACTTCGGAACAGTTCAGGCACCTGAAAGAAGAATTCGGCAAGAGTAAAAAGCTGCCACCGGGATATGAAAAGATCACGCTATACGCGCTTTCATTTTTCCCTGAGCTGAAAAAAAATCGCATTCATTTCAAATTAAGGGACAAAGGCGCACCTCTTTCATCAAGGCCTGCCTGGGGCAGTATTTTCCGGAGTGCCGGAAAAAGGACCTATATGGTATTTCTGCATAACGGTAAGGATTCCTCAGATTTCGGGTCGATTTTCAGCAGGGCGACCATTCCTGCACAGATCGGGATAATAGGTCATGAATTGAGCCATGTAGTTAATTTTTCTCAAAAGACCAGCATGGGGTTGATCGGTATTGGCATAGCCCATATGTCAAAGCCTTATATGGACCGGTTTGAATTCAATACGGATAGCCTTTGCATTGCACATGGCCTGGGTTATTACCAGATGGAATGGGCTGCCATGTTCGACAAAATGTTTGCGAACAGTGGCACTGCGGATCCTTTTAAAAATAAGAACACACCCACCGGCGAAAGGTATATGAGCGCCGCCACCATTCAGGTGTATATGAGAAAGATGGGGTATTAGAACTGCTTTAGTAAGGATGCGGTATATATTGGTTGGATAGTGTGCCATCTTCATATAAGTCGAGGATGGCATAACCGGGTGGAGTTTGTTTGTAATAATACTTACCTGCTGAATTCTTATCGCCATCTTCCCACCAAAATCCGCTTAAAGCTCCATTACAGAAATATTGGACCCCATTGTAAGCTGCTGCGTCCTGTAAATGTATATGACCGCTTAGGCAGGTAATATTTTTATCCCTGTGTTTATAAAACAGGTCGGCGATATATTTTGAATCGGTATGATTTCCTCCATCCAGGATGGTGCAAACAGCCAGTATGGGATAATGACTGAGGCAAACCACGGGTGTGTTTTTTGGAAGTGTTGAAAGCTCATCTTCCAGCCATTTCCGCTGTTGATCATCGAGAGCCCCGGCATTTTTATTATTGCTGTCAAGTATGATAAAATGCCATCCTCTCCTGGAAAAACTATAATATCTGTTTGGGATGCCCAGTTGCTTTACCACGTGATCTTTTCCATACATGGGGTCCTGCTTATCAGGTGCAGCCCACCACATATCATGATTTCCAAGGCAACTATGCATGTCAAATTCTTTGACGGATTGGCGGCATTCCTGCCAGATCTTCCATTGTTCGTTGACTCTTTCGCGTGTAATTTTCTGGTAGTCGGCAGCATAGATGGTATCTCCGCCATTGAGAAAAAAGTCAACTCTGTGTTTTTTGATCTCTTCCATGCACCTGCGAAACCTTGCCGGCGCGTCATATTCGGGCCTGATATGCACATCTGTGATATGCGCGATGCGTAGTAGTTTTTTCTTTTTTTTATTGTCTGCACCGA
>JAHEFC010000499.1 GCA_024640385.1 Sphingobacteriales bacterium | reverse complement strand
AAAACATCCTGTGCATATTTTTTTGCCATCTGTTCGTAACGCACAGCCTGGGATCTTCTGCCATAAGCATTCATCAGCTCAGCAGCCCTTGCTAACGTGTACGCATACTGCAAAGTAACGATGGAAGAACCTCCCTTGCTGACTCCTGGCGGAACACCACCAACTCTTATGCTGTCAACCCAGGGCCAGCTCCAGTCCACAAACTGCCACCAGCTCAAAGGGCCCAGGATTCCCTTATCGGTCATTCTCTCTTCATACCACCTGATCACATTTTCCACACCATTCAGTTTACTCCGGATGAATGCATCGTCTTTACGATGCATGAAATGATCGTGCACCATGCAAACCCACCATAAAGAGAAAGTTGGGATCACCTGGAGATCGCGCGAAGGATAACGGCTCTGGGTCAAACCTTCAGGAATAAATGAATTATCGATATCGTCAATGGCCTTCTTCATCAGCCTGTCGTCACCACTGACATACAACGATATCAATGCTTGTATACGGGTATCCCCAACATACTGAAGTTGTTCGTAATAAGGACAGTCGAAATAGGTATCCACTGCACAGAGTTTCGCCGTGCGCCATCCAACGTCCCATATCTTCTGCAGTCCGGGGTCACTGGCTACAAACCTGCCCCGTTCTTCAAATGGATACCCGGTATAACGGCTGTCAATCTTATTGATGGTCAGCGGCTCGTCTCTTGTTTCTATATCCACTTTCACATATCTGAATGTCCGGTAATGCAATGGGGAATACATGCGGAATGTGGCACCATCAGAAATGTACCGGTCGCTGATCCCGATCAATTCCTTTCCTTCCACTACATTCCTGTTGCCTTTGACTTTTTTTGAATCTATCAGCGCTTCGGCATAAGTCAAGGTGATCACGGCATTTTTACCCGCTGATATCAGCAACTGGGGATAGGCATTGGTGAGCATGCCCTGATCGAGCAACAAAGAAGTTTTTGATTTGGCAGGAAAACTCCAGGGGAACGATTTGGGGAACGCAGTACCCGGAACCTTGAGGTACCCGGTTCTTTCAGCAGCAAATTCCTGGTCGATCTCCACCGGCCGGGGTATCGATCTTGGAACCAACTGCCAGTTGCCATCGGTGCCATAACTGCGCGGTTTGGCAGGATACCATAGTTGCTTAGCAGGTTTCCAATCCAGGTTATTGCCTCTGTCCGTTTCAAATCCCCAGGCATAGTGATTACCATCTACGATCTCGCCGGAAGCTACAGCAAGGTAAGACCTCAGGGCAGCACGATCAATCGGAAGCGGCTTGTAGGCTGAATCCATCACCACCTGCCAGCCATTGCCGGTATTCAGCGGAAACTCAGTCTCACTGTTTCCCTGCAGAATAAAACCGGTCTCATAGCTCGTTTGTGCATAAGCACGGAAGTCGGCAAAATTCCAGACCGTAGCTGAAATGATATTCCTGCCTTTCTTCAGATGCCCTGCAATATCTATGGTTTCAAAATTCCAGTTAGCCGGATCGCTGCGGGCCGGCCCGGTGCATACCATATTACCGTTCACGTATAACCGAAAAAGATTATCTCCTGAAACATGCACGATATATGTGAGTGGATCAGCATCAAGATTGAGTTCTTTCCTGAAATGGAATACCCCGAATGCATTGGGCATGGCATCAGGATGTGCTATCCACTTGGCATTCCAGAACCGGTGACGCCACTGCTCAGCGGCAAGGGTCTGGCCATGAACCTGCACTCCAAAAAAGGAAATGACCAAAAAAGCAATTAGATTTTTCATCCTGTTTGATTCAACAGGAAGTAATTTAAAAAAACTAACTCACTTATTAAGCCTGCATTGTTCTGGCATATGCAGATGGCATCCTTCCGGTTGACTTGTAAAATGCCCTGTAAAATGTGGAACGTGAATTGAATCCCGACCGGTGCGCAAGTCCTTCCAATGTATACAGGGAAGCATCTGGCTCACCCATAAGCTTCTGCATATGCGCGATCCTGTACTTGTTTACCAGGTCATTGAAATTCATGCCATACTCCCTGTTGATGATATAGGAAAGATAGGTGTAAGTGATATTCAACTCATCGGCAAGATTCCTGAGTGAATAGCCATGCTTCAGATATGGCCTTTCTAATTCAAAATGGTCCCTGATGGCCATGAGAATCTGGTCACGTTTTTCCTGTGTTAGCTGATAAGCGATCATACTAGTCCGTTTTTAAGATAGATAACTGATTGATTCCTCTTGCTACTAACAGGTTTACCTTAACTTATTTATTTAAGCTGACAATTTTGAGGCCACTGTAATTTCCACTATGCAATTCTCAGAAACTGTCAGATTAATTTGACGACTATTAAATGTAGTCAATTGCTGACTGCACTTGCTTGCATATTTGACAAGCAACTAGATAAAATTGATGAAAACCCTGAAAACAAAATATCAATATGGTAAGAATATTTAAAAAATACCGTGATTAGGTTAGATAAGTTGCAAAAGCAACTAGAGTTTGTTTAAGAGTTCATATATAAAAAGCAATAATACCTTCTCAAAAAATGCATTTCGGTTACTGATTCCTTTACGTTACCGTAATGTAGACATCAATATTACAATCGTTAATATATCAGAGATCACAACATGCCCTGATCACACTGCATGCATGGATGATAGCCTCTTCGCTGATCAAAAGCGAAGGGGCTATTCTCATACAATGTGGGGCGAAAAGGAACCAGTCTGTGAATACGCCTCTTTCTATGCATCCATCAATGATCTTTTTATTCTCTTCGAAAGATTCAAACACTACTGAGATCAACAATCCTGATCTTCTGACTTCCTTTATTTTAGGATGATGAAGCTGATCTGCAAACAGCGCTGACTTTTTTTCTACCTGCCTGATGGCATCT
>JAHEFC010000182.1 GCA_024640385.1 Sphingobacteriales bacterium | reverse complement strand
CTGATATGGGAAATGATCACGGTATAACTGCCGGGACAAAGCCCTTTCAGCCTGAATTCTCCGCTTGCTGTTGTGGCAGCACTCAGATTAAGTTCTTTAATGGTAATGGTGGCTTCAGATAGACGCTGGCGGGTGTCCGCATCCAGCACAATTCCCGAAAATTCAAGCAGGCATTGGGCAGAAAGTTGCATTGAAACAATGCTGTAAAGAGAAACCAATAAGATCCTGAGTTTGCCCATTTTCCGGTACTTGTAAAAAAGAAGGCAAATATCCAATTTTTGCAACAATATTGCAAAAATGCAGAAACATTAACATTTCTGGACCCTATGAAAACCTCAGGCTATGTTCTCGATGATACCTGCAATGCCCTGGCCCCCGCCCACACAAGCCGTCACGATGCCATATTTCTTGTTCAGCCTCTTCATATCATTGAGGATCTGAACGGTGAGTTTGGTGCCTGTGCAGCCCAGGGGATGTCCCAGTGCTATGGCTCCGCCGTTAATATTGACGATATCGGGGTTCAGCCCAAGTGTGCGGATAACAGCCAAGGCCTGTGAAGCAAATGCTTCGTTCAATTCCACCAGGTCGATATCCGCAAGGTTAAGGCCGGATTGCTTTAATACTTTAGGCACGGCTTCTACCGGTCCGATTCCCATGATCCGGGGATGCACACCGGCAACCGCACAATTCACCAATCTGCCAATGGGTTTCAATCCCAGCTCGTTGACCATTCTTTCACTCATCACAATTACAAATGCAGCGCCGTCACTGGTTTGTGAAGAGTTACCTGCGGTAACGGTTCCGTTCAACGCAAATGCGGGTTTTAATTTGCCTAATGCTTCGATAGAGGTATCGGCCCTGGGACCTTCGTCTGTATCGACCACAAAATTTCTCTGCTGGCGCTTTCCTTTTTCGTCGAGATAGGTTTCTTCTACTTTTATAGGCAGGATACCATCTTTAAAATATCCATGCTGGATGGCATTCAGTGCTTTTTTGTGAGAATTCAAAGAAAACAGGTCCTGATCTTCACGCGATACATTAAATTCTTTGGCTACAGCCTCTGCCGTAAGACCCATGCTGAGGTAATAATCAGGTTCTTCTTTAGCGATGGAATAAGCCGGAACTGTTTTCCAACCTGCGGTTGGCACCATGCTCATGCTTTCAGTTCCGCCAGCAATGATGCATTCGGCCATACCCATCCTGATCTTGGCAGTAGCAATGGCGATGGTTTCCAGGCCGGAAGCACAATACCTGTTCACCGTCATACCCGGTGCATGGATGCCCACTGCTTTAACCGATATCATCCGGCCTACCTGGAGTCCCTGTTCAGCTTCGGGCACAGCATTGCCTACGATCACATCATCCACCCGCTTTTTGTCGAGCTGGGGCACACTGTTCAGCAGAGACTGGATCACTTCAATAGCCAGATCATCGGGCCTGGTGAACCTGAAGCCCCCGCGTTTTGATTTACCAACGGCTGTCCTGTATCCTGCAACAATATATGCTTCCTGCATAACCAAAGATTTATATCCTCTAAGGTAAATAAAATCACAATTAGTTGCAGAAACAACCAGTTAAATCATTTTATCTTCGCAGCCATGTACAAAACTATCAGGGATTTCCTGTTCCGGTTCGATGCGGAGAAGGTACACGGCCTCTCGATGCAAAGTTTCAAAATAGCCTGCGGGGTTCCGGGCCTGAAGGCTTTGCTGAAACAGCAATTCAAACCTGCAGAGCTGCCGGTAAACTGCTTTGGCCTTCATTTTTCCAATCCTGTAGGCCTGGCGGCCGGTTTTGACAAGAATGCGACTTACCTGGACATATTAGATGTACTGGGATTCGGCCATGTGGAGATCGGCACGGTGACCCCCCTGCCGCAGGCCGGCAATGATAAACCCAGGTTATTCCGCCTCCCTGCAGATAAAGCCATCATCAACAGGATGGGATTTAATAACGATGGCATGAACATAGTTTCTACCCGATTGAAAGCATGGAGAAATCGCAACACCGATTCCAGGATGATCGTGGGCGGAAATATCGGGAAGAACAAACAGACCCCGAATGAGGAAGCCTGGACAGACTATGTGAAAAGCTTCAACGCACTGCACAATGAAGTTGATTATTTCGTGGTGAATGTCAGCTCACCCAATACCCCTGGCCTGCGTGAATTGCAGGAAAAAGATGCGCTGCAGAAGATCTTCAAAGCTCTGCAGCACGATAACGTGAAATATGCCAGGCCAAAACCCCTGCTGCTCAAAATAGCGCCGGACTTGACTGAAGGCCAGCTTTCCGATATCTGTTCGCTGGCGCTTGCACTGAAACTGGACGGATTGGTGGCCACCAATACAACCATATCAAGAGAAGGATTGTCTGATATATCCAGAACGCAATCAGATAGGATCGGTGCAGGCGGGCTCAGTGGAAGACCTCTGCAGAACAAGTCGAACGAAGTATTGAAATTCCTGCACGAACATACGGGCGGAAATATCCCGCTGATCGGTTCCGGCGGCATCTTCACCAGTGCTGATGCTAAACAAAAACTGGATCAGGGTGCAACACTGGTGCAGGTATGGACGGGGTTCATTTATGAAGGACCGGGGATCGTTAAGAAGATATGTGAAGGACTTAAGTAGCAGGCGAAAGGTGAGAGGCGAAAGGCGAGAGATTTTTTTGCAACAACTCCTTTCGCCTCTCGCCTCCCGTCTCTCGCCTTGGTTTGAATATATTTGCCACACCAAATTCTGATATGGAACACTTATTCAACATAGACGCCCTCATCAGCCTGATCACCCTGGCCACGCTCGAGATCGTGCTGGGTATAGACAACGTGATCTTTGTTTCGATCCTGATGGGAAGGCTGGACGAAAAACAAAAGCTTAAAGCCCGCAGGCTCTGGATGATACTGGGAATTGCGGTACGTATTGTTTTGCTTGTTGGTTTGGGATGGCTGGTGAACAATGGCAACAAAGAACTGTTCGGGATCAACTGGGGCGAGAGGCACCTGGCCTTCAATCTGCGCAACCTGATCATGCTGGCGGGCGGATTGTTCCTGATCTATAAAACCGTCAAGGAGATCCATAACAAACTGGAAGGTGAAGAGCATCCTGAAGATATCAAGGCAAGATCCGATTCGTTCGCAGCTATTGTGGGTCAGATCATTTTAGTGGATATGGTGTTCTCATTCGACAGCATCATCACCGCCGTTGGCATGGCCCGGCATGTGGAGATCATGATCGTTGCCGTGATCATCGCCATGATCATCATGTTCCTGTTCTCAGGCAAAATATCTGCCTTCATTCATAAACATCCAACGTTGAAAATGCTGGCACTTTCATTTCTGCTGATGGTGGGCTTCAGCCTTTTCTTCGAAGGACTTGATCCGATCCACGGAAGTCATATTGATAAGGGATATATCTATTTCGCCATGGCCTTCTCATTTGGTGTGGAACTGTTGAATCTCTGGATGCGCAAGAAAGAAAAAGAAAGAAAGCCTATCCAGCTCCGGGAACCCATTTTGCAGGCGAGAGAAATGGTGAACTCCGATGATCAGGCGCATTAGATAAATAGTTAGATAGTTAGTCAGGGAGATAGAGAGAAAGGCTCTCTATCTCCCTGACTAACTATCTAACTATTTAAACTGCGTGTGTCAACAACACCGCTGCGGTGATCCCCGCCGTTTCTGTTCTTAATCTAGTACTGCCCAATGAGACTGGCTGGTAACCTGCATCAACTGCCAGCTCTACTTCTTCAGGGGTGAAGTCCCCCTCCGGCCCGATCAGTATCAGGGAAGACTGGTGATGTTTTTCCACCAGTTGCTGGAGCTCTGGCTTTTCACCTTCCATGCAATGCGCAATATATCTCTGTGTCTCGGTTCTTCCCGATATGAATTTAATGAATGCCTCTGCGTCTCCCAATTCGGTTAGCCATGACTGTTGGCTCTGCAGCATCGCGCTCACCAGTATGCTGTTCCATCTTTCTTTTTTGATATGCTGCTTTTCTGTCCTGCTGCAGATCAGGGGTACGACCTTAGCCACACCGGATTCAGCAGATTTTTCCAGGAACCATTCGAAACGGGAAGGATTTTTTAAAGGCGAGATCGCAATGGTGATCCTGTGCTGAACCGGCATTGTCTGTTCAACATCAATTACGCTGACGGTGCAGTTTTTTTTGGAAACTGTAGCAACAGATGCCCTGGCAGTAAGCCCCAGGCCGTTGGTCAGTTTCAGTTCATCGCCTGCCTTCATCCTCAATACCTGCGCTATATGACGCATGGTTTCTTCATCCAGCTCCGGAGATACTGAATCATGCGTAAGCCCGGGAGCATAGAAAAAAGGAAGGCCCATCAGGAGATCTTAAAATGGTTGGTCTTCGTCGTCGCTGAACGGCAGGTCATTCATCTTACTGCCTTTCTGGATGTATAATTTAGGCCCGTCCACATCACTCACGGGTTTCCAGCTTCCGCCCTGCGGAGGCAGGCCCGGACCGCCGCCTTCTTCTCCATCCAGGAATTTCTGGATGTGCAGCAAAGCGCGCAGTTTGATGGTTTCCAGCGAACCATTACGGTGCTTGGCTATCCTCACTATGGTTTCACCTTTGGTACTTTCACCAAATTCATTGGTTTGCATTTCGTAATACTCCGGCCTGTACAAAAACATGACCATGTCCGCATCCTGTTCAATGGCGCCCGATTCACGGAGGTCACTCAACTGGGGCATCTTGTTGCCTTCTTTACGTTTCTCCACTTCACGACTCAACTGGGAAAGTGCGATGATGGGAATATCAAGTTCTTTCGCAAGTCCTTTCAGGTTCCGGGAGATGGTACTGATCTCCTGTTCGCGGTTGGTATTCCTGTTCTCGCTGGTGCCACTCATCAATTGCAAATAGTCTATCAGCACCAGGCCCACTCCATGTTTCTGCACCAGCCTGCGGCATTTCGCGCGCAATTCGAAAATGTTCAGCGCCGCTGAATCATCTATGAATATGGGAGCCGTTGAAAGCCGTTGAATGCCTTTTTTATAAAGTTGCTGCATCTCATGATCTTCCATCTTACCACGTGAGATCTTTTCCAGCCAGATCTCGCTTTCGGCAGACAGTATCCTCTGTACCAGCTGGCCCGCGCTCATCTCAAGGCTGAACACCGCTACAGGAGTGGGTTTGGTAGGATGGAGCGCCGCATTACGGGCCAGGTTCAGGGCGAATGCTGTTTTACCCACTGAAGGCCTTGCGGCCAGGATGATCAGATCCGATTTCTGCCAGCCGTAAGTGACCCTGTCCAACGTAGCAAAACCGCTGGGTACACCGGTAACATCTTCCTGTCGGTTGCGCATGTCTTCAATGCGCTGTATGGTTCTCACCAATACCCTGTCGATCGAATCGAAATTCTTACGGAGGTGATTGTTAGTGATCTCAAAAAGTTTTGATTCAGCATCATCGAGCAGATCGAATACGTCAGTGCTGTCTTCATACGCTTCACCGATGATCTCGCCACTGATCCGGATCAATTCGCGCTGGATGAATTTCTGCAGGATGATGCGGCAGTGGGTTTCTATATTGGCGGAAGAAACCACGAAATTGGTCAGCTTGGTCACGAAGTATGGACCACCAACAATATCAAGTTCCGATTTGGTCTTGAGCTCTTCCACAACCGTTAGCAGGTCAATGGGGCTGTTTTTGGCAGCCAGGGCCTGCATGGCCCGGTAGATCCGCTGGTGGGCATCCACATAGAAACACTCGGGCTTCAGCATCTCCACTACGGTATCAAAAGCGGATTTCTCCAGCATGATGGCGCCCAGAACAGCCTCTTCGAGCTCTTTGGACTGGGGCGGGATCTTGCCGTAAACCAGGGTACTCAGATCATAGGATCGTTTCTGTTGCCTGCTTTTCCGGTCACGGTTTACATTAGTAAGGTCCATTTATTTAAAGCAAAAAAAGGTTAGAGTAATATCCTGCAGCTTTGCTTACCATTCGTGTTTGAGGAATGTCAGCGAAAGTCGGGCGGCGAATTTAACCTCTATATATTTCCCTAAAAAAATTTTAGTTAGGGAATAGTTATTAAGCGGTCATTCACCCTGTTTTCCACCATAAACCCCGGTTTCTTAACAACCAATGCAGGTCTTTCCACAAATTAGGAAATTTTCTCAGAGCATTCCCGGCCTTGTTCACAATCCCTGTGCTTAAATAATTAAGGGCATTTTTTTGGTGGATGCCGGCAACCTACAGTATGGGGTTTCAGGGCTTTTCGCGCTTCTTAGGGTCATTTGGTTATCTTTGCGCGAAGTCAAAATTCCTTCATTTTATATGACGATCTCTTACAAGTGGCTGCTGGATTACCTTCCCGTTGAACTGGACCCCGAAAAGATTTCTTCCATTCTGAATTCTATCGGGCTGGAAGTGGAAAAACTCGAAAAATATGAAGAGGTCAAAGGCGGACTTGCCGGGCTTGTGATCGGGGAAGTACTTCATACCGAAAAACATCCCAATGCAGACAAGCTGACCCTGACCAAAGTGAATATCGGTTCAGGAGAACCTCTTTCGATCGTCTGCGGCGCACCTAATGTGGCAGCAGGACAAAAAGTTGTAGTGGCCCCAGTGGGCGCCACGATCAATCCCATCACCGGAGATCCGCTTACCATGCGGGTGGCCAAGATCAGGGGTGTTGAAAGTCATGGCATGATATGCGCGGAAGATGAAATAGGGCTGGGCAGTTCGCATGAAGGGATCATGGTACTGGACCCCTCGGCCGTGCCGGGCACCAGCGCTGCGGCCTATTTCGATCCCCATGAAGATCATATTTTCGAGATAGGACTCACTCCAAACCGGAGCGACGCGATGAGCCATCTGGGTGTGGCACGTGATATCTGCGCCTACCTCAGCCACCATGAACATAAAACCTATACTGTAAGATCGCCTTATCCAAAAGAAGAACTGAAGCCCACTGGCAATCGTTTAAACATCACCGTTAGTGTGGAAGATGCTGAAGGATGTCCGCGTTATTCGGGTCTCGCCATTACAGGGGTCAGGATCGCGCCTTCACCGTCCTGGCTTGCCAAAAAACTGAAGGCGGCAGGTATACGTCCCATCAACAATATCGTAGACATCACCAATTTCGTGTTGCACGAAACGGGACAGCCCCTGCATGCCTTTGATGCAGACAGGATCAGCAATAAAGCGGTGATCGTAAAAACACTTCCTTCCGGCACCTCTTTTCTTTCATTGGACGACAAAGAGCGGAAATTAGACAGGGACGACCTGATCATCTGCGGAGGCAACAGCGAGCCCATGTGCATTGCCGGGGTATTTGGCGGCAAATACAGCGGGGTGAGTGATACTACCACCAATATCTTCCTTGAAAGTGCTTTTTTCAATCCCGGTATGATCCGGAAAACATCTTTCAGGCATAATCTCAGAACAGATGCTGCCACGCATTTTGAAAAAGGAATTGACATCGGTAATACGGTCAACGTTCTGAAACGGGCTGCGCAACTGATTGTGGAGCTGGCAGGGGGACAGGTGGCATCGGAGATCATCGATGTTTATCCCCAGCCTGCAGTGGGTAAATCCATTACCACTAGTTACAGCTATCTGAGAAAGATCAGCGGCAAACCGTATGATCCCGAAACAGTGAAAGATGTATTGCTTTCACTGGGATTCGAAATAACCAATGAAACGAAAGATGACATAACGGTAGCTGTTCCTCTCCATAAAACGGATGTCAGCCTGCCTGCCGATATTGCTGAAGAAGTGATGCGGATAGATGGTTTCGACAATATTGCGATACCCGCTTCGATCACCATTACACCTTC